>CAZJGM010000040.1:0-17155 GCA_964545675.1 uncultured Lachnospiraceae bacterium
TGGATAGTTTTGGCAGTATTTTTTATAATATTAATCTTTTTTTACAAGGGATAATATCGGTATTAATGCCGATTTTGATTGGAGTTGTGGTCGCTTATTTTCTATTTAAGCCCATGAAGGGCGTTGAAAGATTTATTTTCAAGTTATTTGAAAAGGCTAAAAAGAAACCCAAAATTGTTCGTATCCTCTCAACCTTGTTTGTCTATATGGTCAGTTTAGGTTTGATTGTTTTATTTTTTAATGCTGCAATCCCTTCGATTATCGACAGTCTTACCGGCTTAATCCTTAAGACACCCCAATTCTTAGCGGTTGTTAATGAATATCTGGGGAAAAACATCGCCAACGGCGGTGCATCGCAAGAAATTTTGCAAAGCCTTCAAGATGCCCTTACTTATTTTCAAAACATGACCTCGCTCGATATGATGAATCTTCTTATTTCGTCATTTGGGGTTAGTTCGGAAACCTTTATGGAAATTAGAGATGCCGCATTTCTGGTGATAAAGGGAACGGTTGGCTTTATTATATCATTCTTTATTGTTTTTTTCATTGGTTTATATACCATGCTCGATAAAGAAAAGATTACTGAACAAGTTGATCGCTTTGCCAAGGTAATATTAAGTGAAAAAATGTACTCGGGTTTACACTGGGCGGTTCTAACCATCGATGATATTTTTTATAAATATTTTTCAGGGAAGATATTTACTTCAATCTTTATTGGTTGTTTATTTTACTTAGGCTTATTGATTATTGGTGTTGATTATGCACCATTATTTGCCATGATCATCGCAGTGACCAATATGATTCCCTACTTTGGACCAATTATTGGTGCCGTCCCAGCCGTCTTGATTACCCTTATTGAAAGCCCGATTCGGGCATTATGGGTTGCTGTTTTAATCTTAGTGCTCCAGCAATTCGATGGAAATGTCTTAGCACCAAATGTTTTAGGAAAAATTGTCGAATTAAATCCTTTTTGGGTCCTCGTCAGTGTGGTTGTTGGTGGGAGTGTCTTTGGTGTTTTAGGGATGTTTGTAGCCATACCGGTATTTGCTGTAATTAAGGTATTTTTAGAAGAGGGACTTAGGCGACTGGAGAAGAAGCAAGCGGCGAATACAATCGACGCAAGCGAATCAGAATAAAAATAATGGAGGAATGATGTGGAAAATGTTTTTGATGTATTAAAAGAACGTGGCTTTATGGAGCAATGCACCCATGAAGATGAAATAAAGAAATTATTAGCGGATGAATCGGTTAGTTTTTATATTGGCTTTGATCCGACCGCCGATTCTTTGCATATTGGTCATTTTATTCAAATTATGGTTATGGCCCACATGCAAAGGCATGGCCATCGTCCCATTGCTTTAATTGGTGGTGGCACGACAATGATTGGTGATCCTTCCGGGCGAACGGATATGCGCCAAGTGATGACTGCCGAACGGATTGCTGAAAATGGAGAAAAATTCAAAAAAGTTTTTGAAAAATTTTTAAGTTTTGACAATGACCAAGCAATGATGGTTAATAATGCCGATTGGTTACTTGATTTAAATTATATTAACTTCTTAAGAGAGATCGGGGCCCATTTTTCAGTTAATCGGATGCTAACGGCTGATTGTTATAAGTCCAGACTAGAAAAAGGCTTAACCTTCCTAGAATTTAACTACATGCTCTTGCAGGCCTATGATTTTTATGTTCTTAATAAAAAATATGGCTGTAAGATGCAATTTGGTGGCAATGACCAATGGTCAAATATTATTGCCGGTACTGATTTGATCAGACGAAAGGCCAATCGCCAAGCCTATGGGATGACTTTTTCACTCTTAACTACCAGTGAAGGAACTAAAATGGGTAAAACCGCTAAAGGGGCCTTGTGGCTGGATGCCGATAAGACTAGCCCCTATGATTTTTACCAATATTGGCGCAACATTGCTGATGCCGATGTTGAGAAATGCTTAGCCCTGCTGACCTTTTTACCAATGGACGAGGTAAGGGCCTTGGCCAATGCCGAGGGGGCAGAAATTAACAAAAGTAAGGAACGACTGGCTTATGAGGTGACGGCGATGATCCATGGTGAAGTGGCCGCCAAGGAAGCCCAGGCAGCTGCTCGGAAACTTTTTTCAGGGGCTCAAGGGAATGCAGATATTCCCAGCGTTGATTTAGACCGGTGTGCGCTAAAAGAGGGGATTGATATTATCAGTCTTTTGCAAGTTGCAAAACTCATTGCCAGCCGAAGTGAAGGCCGACGCCTAATTGACCAAGGCGGCGTTTGGGTTAATGATAAAAAGGTTCTTGATTTTAAGGCTATTTTTAGGGAAGCTGATTTTAAAGACAATCGCTTAATGCTTAAAAAAGGAAAAAAAGCCTTTAAGCAAGTCAACTTGGTGGAGTAAATGAAAAAATCAACGCCTGTTCGTGGAAGCCGCGATATTTTACCGGAGGAGATGCGTCTTCGGGATGAATTAGAAGAAATAATTTTAAACCGCTACCGAAGTCATGGCTTTAAGCGGATTGAAACACCAATTATGGAAGACTTAGACTTACTCCTTGGTAGTGAGGGTGGGGAAAACCTGAAAATGCTTTTTACCATCCTTAAACGGGGTCAAAAATTAAAGCCGACACCTGATTCAAGTGTTTCTGATCTTTGTGATATGGGTTTACGCTTTGATCTAACTCTGCCCCTTAGCCGTTTTTATTCAAATAACCAAGCACTTCTTGAGATGCCTTTTAAGGCCATTCAAATAGGGAACGTCTTTCGGGCCGAACGCCCGCAAAAAGGGCGATTTCGTTCTTTTAAACAATGTGACATCGATATTATTGGCGATCCTTCTATTAATGCCGAGATTGAACTAATTGATACGACGGCCAAGGCGTTAATGGATCTGGGTCTAAAGGGTTTTACTATAAAAATTAATCATCGTAAGCTGTTAAGCCAGGTGATGGAAAAGATTGGTTTTTCCAGTGATCAAATAGGACCAGTTTGCATTGCCCTAGATAAACTTGATAAAATTGGGGTTGATGGGGTCAAAAAAGAACTAACAAAAAAAGCTTATCCGCCTCAAGCAATCGAGGCTTTAATGACCTGTGTAGAAAAAATTGATTTATCGAATCTAGCAGAATGGGTCGACGATGAAGGCATTATCAGTGAATTAAAGCAAGTGATGGCAGCCATTAATCGTCTCAGTGATGAGAACTATAGGATTGAATTTGATTTTTCGCTAATTCGGGGCATGGGTTATTATACTGGCCTGATTTTTGAAGTTACTTATGGACCCTATGGCTATTCCGTTGCTGGTGGTGGCCGCTATGATAATATGATTGGTCAATTCCATAAAAAATCAATACCAGCAGTTGGTTTTTCAATTGGCTTTGAACGAATTATTGGGATTTTACAGGAAGAAAAAGCCTTTGAAAATCAAGAAGGTAAAATGGTTTTATTTTACGACTCGGACTGTCAGTCAATTGTTGATGTCATTCAAGCCGCTAAAAGCTGGCAAAAAAAGGGATATGCGACAAATTTAGTGGCCATGAAGAAAAAATTTGGCAAGCAGATTGCCGCTTATAAAAAAGATGATTATTCTGGTTTTTTAGTTTTTGGACGTGATAATGAGTTGAAAAAATTTTAAGAAATAACCGGCTTGGATTTTAAAGCCGGTTATTTTACTGAACTAATTAAAGATCTTATGCTATAATTAAAAATAAAATAACGAATAAAGGAAAAATATGATAAATAATGTTGATTTAATTGCGACCGTGGCTTTTGGACTGGAAGCAGTTGTTAAAGACGAAATAAAAAAATTAGGATATGAAATTAATAAGGTGGAAAATGGTAAAATTCATTATTCAGGCCCACTCGATGCCATTGCCAGATCGAATATGTGGCTTCGCTGTGCCGACCGGGTCTTGCTTAAAATAGGAACATTTGAGGCACTTACCTTTGATGAACTCTTTGAAAAAACCAAGGCCTTGGATTGGGATAAGTATATCCCTGTCGATGGCGAATTTCCAGCTGCTAAAATAAGCTCGATTAAATCGACCCTTTTTAGCAAATCAGATGGTCAACGGATTGTTAAAAAGGCTGTGGTTGAGTCTTTAAAACAAAGATATAAGGTCGATTGGTTTGAGGAAACGGCTGGCAAGTATCCCATTCATATCCAAATCTTAAAGGACCAAGTGACCTTGGCCATTGACACTAGCGGGGCTGGCCTTAATCGGCGTGGCTATCGTGAATATGGCAATGAGGCCCCGATTAAAGAAACCATTGCGGCCGCCTTGATTTATTTATCACGCTGGAAACCCCACCGTTATTTTTTAGACCCACTTTGTGGTTCAGGCACAATTGTGATTGAAGCAGCCTTGATGGGAAAAAATATGGCTCCGGGACGAAAGCGAACCTTTATTTCCGAAGATTGGGATTTTATGCCTAAAGTGGTTTGGGACCAGGCCAGAGCTGAGGCCGACCAGGCAATCAATGATGAAAGTTTTCTTTTGCTTGGCTCAGATATTGATGGAAGAGCCCTTAAACAAGCTAGGCATAATGCCGAGTTAGCCGGTGTAGCAGACTATGTGGCTTTTCAAAAATTACCGGTTCAAGCCCTTGAAAGTCAGAAAAAATACGGGGTGATTATCACCAATCCGCCCTATGGAGAGCGTATTAGTGAGGAAAAAGAAATTCAACGTTTGTATGGGGACATGGGTCGGGCCTTTCGGGCCTTAGATAGTTGGTCCTATTTTATTATCACCTCTTACGAAAAATTTGAAAAATATTTTAAGGAGGCTGCGACTAAGAATCGCAAGCTCTATAATGGCGATATAAAAGCTTATTTCTACCAGTATTATGGGCCATTGCCGCCTCGCAAAAAAGATCAACTAGGACAAGGGATCAAAGAAAGGAATACTAATGAAAAAACCAAACAAGAATAGAAAAGATGGTGCCTATAAAGCCAAAAAGGGTGGTGCTAAAAAAAAGAATAGCGGGTCTTTTAAGGACCAGCAAGGACCAGAAAAAACAGCCAAAGCTAGTGATTATTCAAAAGATAAATTTTCTGCTGGCCATGAAAAAAATGACGATGCTTTTATTGTCGTCGGGAAAAACCCGGTATTAGAAGCACTCCGTTCGGAGCAAGTAGTTGACAAACTCTTGGTTTTAAAAGACAATACCGACCATACCATGAAGCGGATTCGTGATCAGGCAAAAAGAAAAAATATTATTGTTCAATCAACCGATAAGGCCAAGCTAGACTATCTGGCTGATGGCCAAGTCCACCAAGGCGTGGTCGCTTTGATGGCACCTTTTCCTTTTAGCACCATAGATGATGTCCTAGCAGGGGCAGCTAAAAAAGGGCGCGAACCCTTTGTGGTGGTTTTAGATCATTTAACCGATCCCCATAATCTTGGGGCTATTATCCGGACAGCCAATCTTTGTGGTGCTGATGGGGTGATCATTCCTAAAAGGCGGTCAGCGTCGCTAACAGCTGTTTCAGTAAAAGCCTCATCCGGAGCTGTGGCCCATACA
Organism: uncultured Lachnospiraceae bacterium; assembly: GCA_964545675.1. Taxonomy (GTDB): domain Bacteria; phylum Bacillota; class Clostridia; order Eubacteriales; family Eubacteriaceae; genus Acetobacterium. The sequence continues at coordinate 5,507 of CAZJGM010000040.1, forward strand.
CCGATAGTAAAGGTCAATAATTTAAGCCAAAGTCTTGACGAATTAAAAAAGAAAGGTTTCTGGATTGCCGCTGCCGATATGGAAGGTCAAAATTATTATGATGCTGACTTTAAAGGGGCCATAGCCATTGTGATTGGCAATGAAGGCTCTGGGATTAGTGCGAGTGTGAAAAAGCAATGTGATTTTTTTGTTTCAATTCCAATTTACGGTGAAATTGAATCTTTTAATGCGTCAACGGCGGCAGCAATTATTTTATCAGAGGCAGCCAGACAACGAAATAAATGAAAACCATATTAATCGTCGATGGTTACAATGTCATCCATGGCGATGACGAACTTGAAAAGCTTTCAAAGATTAGCCTAGAGGAAGCAAGAGAGCGGCTTGTTCACTTATTATCTAGTTATGGGGGCTTTAAAGGGATTGATATTATTCTGGTTTTTGATGCTTATAAGCATGATTCCCATTTTGATCGAGAGATCATTTTGGGAAAAATGAAGATTGTTTATACGGAAAAAAATAAGACGGCTGATTCTTATATTGAAAAATTAGTTTTTGATCTTCCCCGTCTTTATAATGTTCAAGTAGTGACCTCTGATTATACCTTGCAACGGATGGTTTTAGCCAATGGGGCCATTCGTATTTCAGCACGGGAATTGGTTGAAGAAATGAGAGAAGCAAAAGAAAAAATTAGCAAGCGTGAAGATCAAGTAGTTGAAACAGAAAAACTTCGGCTACAAGACTTTATGGACCAAGAAACATTAGAAAAATTCAAGGCGATGCGGTCAGAGGAATAAAAAAAGAGTTGACAAATTTTTAAATTCGGATTATTATATAATGGCTGTAATTAATAATAAAGTGGGAGAATGCCCGAGTGGCTAAAGGGGGCGGACTGTAAATCCGTTGACAATGTCTTCGATGGTTCGAATCCATCTTCTCCCACCAATTATAATGTGCCCTCATAGCTCAGTCGGTAGAGCACCACCATGGTAAGGTGGGGGTCTCCGGTTCAAATCCGGATGAGGGCTCCACTTAGACATTTTAAATCATCTCGATTGTGAGGTGATTTTTTTTAAAATAAAGTGATGCGGAAGGAAAAGAGATCTGATGAAATTATTAGTTGATAGTATGTGTGATTTATCAGAAGCCTATCAAAACCATCCAAAGCTTGATATGGTTTCGCTTAATGTTATTATCGAAGGAAAAGCCTACCGTGATAAACGCGAAATTAATCTTGAGCAAATAAATGAGTTTATGCGACAAGATATTGTCCCAACCAGTTCTCAAGTTACCCCGAGTGACTTTTATGACTATTTTGAAGCTTATGCAAAAAAAGGTCAAAGCTGTTTGTACCTAGCTTTTTCATCTAAGCTTTCCGGCAGTTATGAGACGGCGCAACTGGTTTTAAAGGATGTTAAGCATCGATACCCAGATTTTCAATGTGAAATTGTCGATAGCCGCCAAAGCGGTGGGGGGATTGCTTTAATTGCTGAACCCCTACTCGATGCCATCGATCAAGGAAGAAATCTTGCTGAATTGGTCGTCATGGCCGAAAAAATCATTCCCCATGCCCGTTTTTTCTTTAGTATCGAAGATTTAAATTGGCTCTATCGGGGGGGACGAATCTCAAAAGGGACTGCTGTTGTTGGGGGCTTTTTGAAGATTCACCCGATTGTATCAGTTGAAGAAGGGGAATTAAAAATTGTTGGTAAATTTAGGGGCAGTAAAAAAGCCCAAAAAAAAATTATCGAGATGGTTAGCCAGGAAATTACTGAATATCTCGATCAAAAGGTTGGCATTGCTTACACCGGCTCTATGAAAGCTGTTGATGAATACCGAGATGCCTTGGTAACAATGGGGGTCAAGCGCATCGAACCAGTGCCCATTGGCTGTGTTTTAGCTGCCCATTTAGGTTTACAGGGGACGGGTATTTATTTTTTAGATAGGTCTCTTGAAAAAATTCTTGAATAATTAGAAAAATTCAAAAAACGCTTGCACTAAGCGTTTTTTTTATGTATAATGCTAAAGGTTAAGATAAAGCGATGAAGCGTAAGGTTGCTGTTGCCTTCAACAGGTAGTTTACGTGGAGTACGTCACGATCTTAGAATCGGACGACAATCACTGCAAGGGAGAAAATGGAAAACCATTTTCAAAAAAAACAAAATGAAACACCCGGATGAGTTGACAGTGATTGGTACCTGAATAAGAGTAAAAAAAATAAGGAGGTAAGATTTAGGTATGGCAAAACAAAAGATTAGAATTAGGTTAAAAGCCTTTGATCACAAGATTTTGGATCAATCGGCTGAACGAATCGTCGAAACAGCGAAGCGAACGGGTGCAGGTGTCTCAGGCCCAATACCCCTTCCAACCGACAAAGAAATTATTACCATTCTGCGAGCCGTTCATAAGTACAAAGATTCTAGAGAACAATTTGAAATGCGCACCCATAAACGATTGATTGACATTTTAAACCCGACACCAAAAACCGTTGATGCACTGATGCGTTTGAATTTACCAGCTGGCGTTGATATAGAAATTAAACTATAGATCCCAATGGTATTATGATTGCCTAGCAATCCAATGATATTTAGGAGGAAAAATGAAAAAAGCAATTATTGGAAAAAAAATTGGAATGACTCAAGTTTTCGGTGAAAATGGACGAGCAATTCCAGTGACTGTTGTTGAAGCTGGCCCTTGTGTGGTCCTTCAAAAGAAGACAATGGAAGTTGATGGCTATGAAGCCTTGCAACTGGCTTATGGTCAAGTAAAAGAGCGTCGTATGACTAAACCCGTAAAAGGCCATTATGATAAAAACAGTGTTGAATATAAAAAAATAATCCGAGAATTCAAGCTAGATGATTATGAAGGCTACCAAACAGGCCAAGTGATTTTAGCCGATACCTTTGTAGCAGGCGACCGGGTTGATATTTCAGGGAAATCAAAAGGCAAGGGTTTTCAAGGCAATATTAAACGCCATAACCAATCAAGAGGACCGATGAGTCATGGGTCGAAATATCACAGAAGACCGGGCTCTATGGGAGCATCATCGTCACCATCTCGAGTATTTAAGGGAAAGAAATTGCCGGGACAAATGGGTAATAAAAATGTCACAGCCCTTAATCTAGAAGTGGTTAAAGTTGATGCAGAAAATAATGTCATCTTGATTAAAGGTGCCGTACCGGGAATTAGAGGTTCGGTGATTGCCATTAAAACCAGTGTTAAAGCCTAGTAAATTAAGCCTGAAAGGAGGAATATAAATGCCTAAAATAGACATTATAGATGTAAAAGGAAATGTAGTCGGAGAAACCCAGTTAAGCGAAACCGTGTTTGGGATTGAACCCAATGAAGCCGTGGTTCACGAAGTTGTTGTCGCCTTGCTAGCCAATCGACGACAGGGAACCAGTGCAGCAAAAACCCGATCGGAAGTTCGTGGTGGGGGACGCAAACCGTGGCGACAAAAAGGAACGGGTCGGGCCCGTGCTGGAACAATCAGGTCACCATTGTGGAAAGGCGGCGGGGTTGTTTTTGCTAAAAAACCACGCGATTATAGTAAAAAAATTAATCGCAAAGTAAGAGCTTTGGCGATGAAGTCCGTTTTTTCAGCAAAAGCCCAAGAACAAGAATTGCGAATAATTGATCAAATTGTGATGGAAGCACCAAAAACAAAAGAGATGGTTGAGATTTTAAAGAATATCGATATTAATAAGGCCTTGATTGTCTTACCGGAGAATGATCTCCAAGTCATGCGTTCAACCAATAATATTCCCGGTGTGACAACCACAACGGTCAATGAACTCAATGTCTACGATATCTTGAAATATGACTACCTCGTGATGACACGAGCTGCTTTAGAAAAAATTGAGGAGGTGTACGCATAATGAAAAATCCTCGCGATATAATTATGAAGCCAATTATTACGGAACGTAGTATGGAGGCAGCAGAAGACAAAAAGTTCACATTTAAAGTCGATAAGAGAGCCAATAAGATCGAAATTAAAAATGCTGTTGAAGAAATATTTGGAGTAAAAGTTGAAAAGGTAACGACTATGAATATGAAGGGGAAAGTGAAACGAACCGGACGATTTGTAGGAAAGAGAGCCGATTGGAAAAAAGCCATCGTAAAACTGACTCCAGAAAGTAAGGGTATTCAATTCTTTGAAGGTGTCTAAGAATTGAGTTCGACCAGAAGATGTAAAACGATTAAGGAGGAAGTGTAATATGGGTATCAAAAAATATAAACCAACGTCACCAGGACGACGAAATATGAGCGTTAACACGTTCGAAGAAGTAACCAAAAAAGAACCAGAAAAATCATTATTAGAACCACTTAAAAAACATGCTGGCCGAAACGTCTACGGACGAATCACGGTTCGTCACCGCGGTGGTGGCACTAAGCGAAAGTATCGAATTATCGATTTTAAACGGAACAAAGATAATGTTCCTGGTAAGATTGCTGGGATTGAATATGATCCCAATCGATCTTCAAATATCGCCCTTGTCCACTATGCTGATGGTGAAAAAAGATATATTATCGCCCCGTTAAAACTAAAAGTTGGCGATGTTGTTTTCTCTGGCCCAGAGTCAGATATTAAAATTGGGAATTGTTTACCACTACAAAACCTTCCCATTGGAACAACCGTTCATAATGTTGAGATGAAGGCTGGCAAAGGCGGTCAACTTGTCCGTTCAGCTGGTGTCAGTGCCCAATTAATGGCCAAAGAAAAAGGCTATGCCACCCTACGAATGCCATCGGGGGAAATGCGCATGGTTAGGCTTGAATGTCGGGCGACCATTGGTCAGGTGGGAAACATTGACCACCAAAACATTCGTATTGGTAAGGCTGGCAGAAAACGCCATATGGGTATTCGCCCAACCGTTCGTGGTTCGGTTATGAATCCCAATGATCATCCCCACGGTGGTGGTGAAGGTCGAACACCAATCGGCTTACCAAGCCCAGTTACACCTTGGGGCAAACCGACAATGGGTTATAAAACACGTAAGAAGAATAAAAAATCCGATAAATATATTGTCAGATCACGTACCAAATAGAGTTTTAAAGTAAGTTAATCGAGAGGAGGTTGACAATGGGTAGATCAATGAAAAAAGGACCTTTTGTTGAAGAAAAATTATTAAAACGAATAGAAACCATGAATAAAAAAGGTGAAAAGAAAGTGGTAAAAACCTGGTCGCGAAGCTCGACGCTTTTTCCCCAGATGGTCGGACATACCATTGCCATTCATGATGGTCGTAAACATGTGCCAGTCTACGTAACAGAAGATATGGTTGGACATAAAATTGGCGAATTCGCTCCAACACGAACATTTCGTGGCCATGCTGGAGAAAAGAAGTCGAAATTAAAATAGCCAGGAGGAGGTAGATCAATGGAAGCAAAAGCAACAGCTAAATATGTGCGTGTTTCATCCCGAAAGGCTAAATTAGTGGCTGATTTAATCAGGGGTAAAAGCATGGGAGAAGCCTTAAGTATTTTAGCGTTAACACCAAATAAAGCAGCAGGCATTATTGAAAAAGTCGTCAAATCGGCCTTGGCCAATGCTGAAAACAACTATAATATGAATATAGATAATTTATATGTTGACCAAGTTTATGCCAATCAAGGACCAACATTGAAGCGATTTAGAGCGGGTGCACAGGGACGGGCAACGGTTATTCGAAAACGATCGTCTCATATTACAGCCGTGTTGAAAGAAAAAGAGTAAGGAGGGTACGTTTTTGGGTCAAAAAGTCAATCCACATGGATTAAGAGTTGGCGTCATTAAGGACTGGAATGCAAAATGGTTTGCAAATGACAAGGATTTTGCAGATTGTTTGATAGAAGATTTTCAGATGCGTAAATACATTAAAGAAAGTCAATTTCAAGCAGGTATTTCTAAAATTGTGATCGAACGATTTGGAAATAAGGTGAGAGTACATATTTATACAGCCAAACCAGGCATGATTATTGGTCGAGGTGGTGCTGGAATCGATGCCTTAAGGTTAGAATTAGAAAAGATGATTTCAAAAACAGTGTTTATTAACATTGTCGAAGTTAAAAATATCGATGTCGATGCCCAGCTGGTTGCTGAGAATATTGCATCACAACTTGAACGCCGTATTTCATTTAGGCGAGCGATGAAACAATCGATGCAGCGAACCATGAGAGCTGGAGCAAAGGGTGTTAAAACCGCTGTTTCCGGACGTTTGAATGGTGCCGAAATGGCAAGAAACGAACATTACTCGCAAGGAAGTGTACCGTTACATACACTCAGAGCTGATATTAGCTACGGATTTGCAGAAGCGGATACGACTTATGGGAAATTGGGTGTAAAAGTATGGGTAAATAAAGGAGAGATCCTAACTGGAAGAGAAGATGTTTTGGCCGTTGCTGAGGCAGATGCCAAGCCTAAAAAAAGTTCTCGACGAAAAGCTCCTACAAATCGGACTGAAAACTAAAGAGAGGAGGACAATAGTATGTTAATGCCAAAGCGCGTAAAACGCAGAAAAGTACATAGAGGCCGAATGAAGGGAAAAGCCTTCCGCGGCAATAAAATAACCTATGGTGATTACGGAGTGCAAGCATTGGAGCCAGCATGGATTACATCAAACCAAATTGAGGCTGCCCGTGTTGCGATGACACGATACGTAAAAAGAGGTGGGAAAGTTTGGATTAAAATATTCCCCGATAAACCAGTCACAACAAAACCGGCAGAAACTCGAATGGGTTCCGGTAAAGGATCACCAGAATATTGGGTGGCAGTGGTAAAGCCAGGTCGAGTAATGTTTGAGATAGCAGGGATACCTGAAGATGTAGCTCGTGAGGCCATGCGTCTTGCTCAACATAAATTACCGATCAAAACAAAGTTTATCACTCGTGAAGATCAGGAAGCGCAAGAAGTGGGTGATGAGTCATGAAACCGAGCGAATTAAGAGAATTAACAAGTATGGAATTAGAAACAAAACTGGATGATATTAAAGAAGAATTATTCAATTTGAGATTCCAGCATGCGACAGGGCAGTTGGAAAATCCAATGCGAATCCGTGATATTAAAAAAACATATGCCCGTGTTAAAACGATTATCCAGGAACGTATAGTGGCTGAAAGATCGTAATAAAGGGAAGGGAGCTTTAGCTGATGATAGAAAGAAATGATAGAAAGACGCGAGTGGGTCGAGTAGTCAGCGATAAAATGGATAAAACTATTGTTGTTGCTGTTCAAACATTCGGGATTCATTCACTATATAAGAAACGAATTAAAAAGACAGTTAAATTTAAAGCACATGATGAGCTAAATACATGTGAAATTGGCGATCGCGTTAAAATAATGGAAACACGACCTCTAAGTAAAGATAAACACTGGCGACTCGTAGAAATTGTAGAAAAAGCACTATAACATGTGAGCGGAAGGAGGTATTTCGGATGATTCAACAAGAAAGTAGATTAAAAGTAGCTGATAATACCGGTGCAAAAGAATTATTGTGTATCCGTGTTCTTGGTGGTTCCGGCCGGCGATATGCGAATATCGGAGATGTCATCACGTGTTCCGTAAAAAGTGCAGCACCTGGTGGCGATGTTAAAAAAGGCGACGTTGTCAAGGCAGTCGTTGTTAGAACAAAAAGTGGAATCCGAAGAGACGATGGAAGTTACATTAAATTTGACCAAAATGCAGCGGTTCTAATAAAAGACGATAAAAACCCTAGAGGTACCCGTATTTTTGGCCCTGTCGCCCGTGAGCTGAGGGACAAAAAATTTATGAAAATCGTATCTTTGGCTCCTGAAGTACTTTGATTAGGAGGAAATGAAAGATGCACGTAAAAAAAGATGATATGGTAGTCGTAATTTCTGGTAAAGATAAAGGGAAAAAAGGAAAAGTTCTTCAAGTTTTTCCAAAAGAATCAAAAGTACTGGTTGAAAATATTAACATGGTGACCAAACATCAAAAACCAACTCAGCAGATGCAACAAGGTGGCATTATGCGACAGGAAGGCAAGCTTGATGGATCAAAGGTCATGTTGTTTTGTGACAAATGCGATAAAGGCGTTCGAACGGGTGATAAGTTTTTAACCGATGGTAAAAAAGTAAGATATTGTAAAAAATGTGACGAAACCTTTGATAATTAAAAGCAGGAAGGAGGATGAAAATGCCTAGATTAAAAGATAAATACAAAAGTGAAGTGATTCCTGCTTTAATGGAAAAATTTCAATATAAAAATGTGATGGAAGCACCTAAACTTGAAAAAATAGTGCTCAATATGGGCCTCGGCGATTGTAAAGACAATACTAAGGCCTTAGAAGCGGCGGTTATTGATCTTGGAATTATTGCTGGTCAACGACCGGTTGTCACAAAGGCAAAAAAATCAGTGGCAAACTTTAAACTCAGAGAAGATATGAATATTGGGGCAAAGGTCACGCTAAGAAGTCAGAAAATGTATGAATTTGCCGATAAGCTCTTTAATGTAGCCCTTCCCCGTGTCCGTGACTTTAGAGGTTTATCCAATAAATCCTTTGATGGCCGTGGCAATTATGCTTTTGGCATAAAGGAACAACTGATTTTCCCAGAAATTGATTATGATAAAGTCGAACAAGTACGGGGACTAGATGTTATTTTTGTAACCACAGCAAAAACGGATGAAGAGGCTCACGAATTGCTGAGATTACTTGGTATTCCATTCAGTAGAGCTTAGGGAGGATATGGTTCATGGCAAAAAAAGCAATGATCGAAAAACAACAGAAAAAACAAAAATATTCAACAAGAGAATATAACCGTTGTCGAATATGTGGAAGACCTCATGCTTATTTGAGAAAATTTGGAGTCTGCCGTATTTGTTTTAGAGAATTAGCCTATAAAGGTGAGATTCCTGGCGTTAAAAAAGCAAGCTGGTAAAAAAATACCGGACAAGAAAAGGAGGTACCCAATATGGTGATGACTGATCCTATTGCGGATATGTTAACACGCATCAGAAATGCCAATGATGCTGGCCACAAAACAGTAGAAATACCAGCTTCTAATGGGAAAAAAGCGATTGCTGAAATTCTTTTAGATGAAGGTTATGTAAATAGAGTCGATTTAATCGAAGATGAAAAACAGGGTATAATTAAGGTTGCCTTGAAATATGGTGAGAATAAAAGCCGGACTATTGCTGGTATCAAACGAATTTCCAAGCCAGGCCTACGGGTTTATGCCGGAAATGAAGAGTTACCAAAGGTATTAAATGGTCTTGGAATTGCGATAATTTCCACGTCTAAAGGTATTATGACCGATAAAAAAGCAAGAAAAGCCGGTATCGGCGGCGAAGTGATTTGTTACGTTTGGTAACAAAGTAAGGCAGGAGGTAGTAAAATGTCAAGAATAGGAAAAGCACCTGTTGTAATCCTCCAGGGCGTGGACATCAAAAAAGATGGCCAGACATTAACCGTCAAGGGGCCATTAGGTCAACTCGTCCGTACGCTTCATCCAGATATGTTGATTGAAGTCACGGAAAAAGAAGTTATCGTCACAAGACCGACAGATAGCAAAGACCATCGCTCTTTGCATGGTTTGACGCGAGCTTTGATCCAGAATATGGTTACCGGAGTGAGTACAGGATATACAAAAGGTTTGGAAATTAGCGGCGTTGGTTATCGAGCTGAGAAAAAAGGAAAAAAACTGGTGATGAATCTTGGTTATTCTCATCCCGTCGAAATGGACGATCCCGAAGGCGTTGAAACAGTGATTGAATCGAATACGAAAGTACTCGTTAAGGGGATTAACAAAGAATCAGTTGGTGCCCATGCAGCTAACATTCGGGCCAAACGATTACCAGAACCTTATAAGGGTCACGGCATTCGCTATTCAACCGAAACCGTCAGACGTAAAGAAGGAAAATCTGGTAAATAGAGCTTATAGCTAATGGAGGGAGTGAAAATCGATGATCAAGAAACCGAATAAAAATAAGTTACGCATTAAACGTCATTATCGTGTCAGAAATAAAATTTCTGGGACAGGAGAAAGACCTCGATTAAATGTATTTCGAAGCAATAAAAATATATATGCTCAAATCATTGATGATACGAAGGGCATAACACTAGTGGCATCTTCTTCGATTGATACTGATTTAAAAGGTCAAATCGAAAACGGAGCGGATAAGGCTGGAGCAAAAAAAGTTGGACAAGCCATTGCCAAAAAAGCAATTGAACAAGGAATTGAGACAGTTGTTTTTGATCGTGGCGGTTACGTCTATCATGGTAGAATAAAGGAATTAGCTGAAGGCGCGCGCGAAGCTGGCCTTAAATTCTAGTAAAGGAGGTCAATTGATGCAAAATAAGAAAATTGATCCAAGTGCGTTAGATTTAAAAGAAAAAGTCGTCTCCATCAACCGTGTTACTAAGGTTGTTAAAGGTGGACGTAATTTTAGATTTAGTTGTCTTGTGATTGTAGGTGATGAAAATGGTCATGTTGGTGTTGGCAAAGGAAAAGCCATGGAAATACCAGATGCCATTCGTAAAGGAATTGATGCAGCAAAAAAATCACTAGTGAAAGTTCCAATGGTGGGAACAACCATTCCCCATCGAACAAATGGTGTTTTTGGAGCTGGTCATGTGCTTTTAAAACCAGCTGGAAAAGGAACCGGTGTTATCGCCGGTGGACCAGTTCGGGCGGTACTTGAATTAGCTGGCGTTAAGGATATTCGGACCAAGTCCCTTGGCTCAAATAATGCTAGGAACATGGTTGATGCAACCATGCAAGGTCTACAGAGTTTAACAACACTTGAAGAAGTTGCTGCTAAGCGTGGTAAAAAAATCGAAGAAATTCTGGATTAGGAGGATCGTTATGGCTAAAAAATTAGAAATTACACTTAAGAAAAGCCTGATTGGTCGAAATCAAAAACAGCGTAAAACCATCGAAGCGTTGGGATTGAAGAAAATTGGTCAAACTGCTGTACATAATGATACACCTCAAATTCGTGGAATGATTCATCTGACAGATTTTATGCTTGACATAAAAGAAGTATAGGAGGTGGAAAAATGAGATTACATACATTGAGTCCAGCACCCGGATCTAAAAAAGCACCGAAGCGAAAAGGGCGTGGATCTGGAACTGGATTAGGAAAGACAGCTGGACGTGGCCAAGATGGCCAAAAGTCACGTTCCGGCGGCGGTGTCCGTCCTGGTTTTGAAGGGGGTCAAATGCCCTTGGCAAGACGACTGCCTAAAAGAGGCTTTACCAATGCGGCTTTTAAAAAAACCTATTCAATTGTTAATATTGGCGATTTAAATCAATTTGAAGAAGGAACAATTGTGACCCAAGAACTTCTATTAAAACATGGGATCATTCGTAAAGTGAGTGATGGTGTTAAAATTTTAGGAAATGGCGAGATTGAAAAAGCACTGACTGTTAAAGTGCGAAAAATCAGTAAGGCGGCTGAGGAAAAAATTGTCGCCGGAGGAGGAAAGGTAGAGGTGGTCTAGGATGTTCTCTACCTTAAAAGATGCCTGGAAAATTCCAGATTTAAGGCGTAAGATTACGATCACATTAATGCTTTTATTTATCTATCGTCTAGGGTCCTTTATACCAGTTCCCTTTATTGATACGGCTCAATTGAGTCAATTAGTCAGTGACGGGGGAATTTTTGGACTTTTCGATATTATATCTGGTGGGAACTTTGGTAATTTTACGATTT
>CAZJGM010000041.1:0-17141 GCA_964545675.1 uncultured Lachnospiraceae bacterium
TTTTAGCTTCTTCCCTATTTTTTTGTTTTTTGCCTACAATAATTATATACTGTGCCCTTAATAAAAATATTAGAATCATTTTAAAGTGTTTAAATGTATTTTTTTAAATGCAAAATTAAGTAAACTTATGGTATGATGTCATAAATAATACAAATGTTTCCATCTTAAGAATGAAAGGAATTTTGATGAAAAAAAAGATCGCACTGGTAGCCCTTTTTCTACTCGTCTCATTTATTGGTGCCGGATTAGTTTATGGCTACAATACCCTTTATAAAATTAATGAAATGATCTCCGAACCAAAACTTAACGAAGCTGAACTTGACATTAACAACAATCTCGATATTGATACCGTTAATATCGCTGTTTTCGGAATCGATGGCCGAAGTGATGTCGAGGGCGACCGGTCGGACACAATTATGATTGTCTCGCTTGACTTTCGCAATGGCAATGTTCGGGTCAGCTCAGTCATGCGTGATTTACTGGTCTTTATTCCTGAATCAAAGAAAAACAATGAAACCTATGATAAAATTAATGCCGCTTATGCCTACGGTGGACCTGAACTCGCCGTCAAAACATTAAATCAAAACTTCGATTTAAATATTTCCGACTATGTTATTGTTGATTTTGATTGCATGGTCGATACGGTCGATGCCCTAGGGGGAGTGGAAATTGATATCCAAAGTGAATCAATCCTCGACTGGACCAATAAATACATCGATGATGTCAACGAAAAAGTCAATAAGGCTGACCCTAAATTAGAAGAAACAGGGCCCCAAGTTGTCAGTGGTGTTCAAGCCCTTGCTTATTCGCGAAACCGCTATAGCGACGATGATTTTCACCGGACCGAAAGACAACGAGAAGTTGTCCGTGGCATCGTCAAAAAAGCGTTTGCCATTGATATTAAAACTGGTATTAACCTTTTAAGTAAGGTCTATCCTTATGTTCAAACAACCTTAGATTTGAGTGAAATAACGACCTATGCCAAAGCATTCTTAGGGTCTTCGGATAAGGCCTTTTATGAATTTAGGGTCCCAACCGATAAAAATGTCCTAACAACAATGATCAACGGTATTTCTTATGTGGTCCCTAATACCTTATACGATAATGTTATTAGTCTGCATGATTTTATTTATGGGCCAATTAGTGATGATAAGACTAGCACTGATCCAACTAGCATTGACAGTGAGACGAGTGGTGAGCCCTCAAGTGCCGATAGCGATAACCCCGGAAGTACCACCTCTAACCGGGTCAGCTCTGATTTAAATAGCAACTTGCCGTCAGAATCACGTTCAACCAATTCAACGACTTCCACTTACAGTGGCACCGGCTATACTTCCTATGTGCCTTCTGCCCAAGTCAAGAAAATCAGTGATGCGATTAAGAATTATGCATCAAGTGGTTATTCGAGTAGCTGGTCTGACGATTCTAGCGAGGAAAATTGGACTTCCGATGACGACGTTATTTATGAAGAAGACTATGTTGAGCCAGACCTTTCTGAACCGGAAGAACCCCTTTACGAAGAAGACGAAGAAGCCGTCGTCGAACCGGACGAACCCACTGGCGAAGATGATGATTCTGCCGAAAGCAATGAAAGCGATTCTGCTGAAAGCACTGGCGATGATGCTGCCTCCAGCGATGACCTATAAATTGATCCTTTAGCACTAAAAAGAGCACTCTGCAGTGCTCTTTTTTCTTTAGCAATTATCGACTAATTGGAGAACTTGTTTTTTAAGCCGTTCTTTTTTTAATTGAGCTTTTTCACTCGACTTGCCAGTTACTGAAAAATAAATTTTTAATTTTGGCTCCGTTCCCGACGGCCGGAGGGCAAACCAAGACAAGTCATCAAAGACAAATTTTAATACATTGGATTCTGGTAAATCGATCTGACTTTCATCGCCACTTGCTAGGTCGCGGCTAATGCCCGACTGATAATCGTTGAGATTTCGAACTTGCAAGTCTGCTAGGCGAGAATCGCTAAGGTTTCTAAAGCCATTCATAATTGTTTGGATCCTGGCTTTGCCTTCAATCCCCTCTAAGGATAAGGCGACGATATCCTCGATAAAATAACCGTGTTTTTCATAAAGGGCAATCAGGCCCTCATACAAGGTCATTCCCTTCTTTTTATAATCATCGGTCATTTCGCAAATAAGGGCTGACGCTAGGACGGCATCCTTATCTCTGGCATAATTTCCGGCTAAATAACCATAGCTCTCTTCATAACCAAAGGCAAAGGTGTACTCATTCGTTTTTTCAAACTCACTCATATACTCACCGATATATTTAAAGCCAGTCAAAACATCCAGTACTGCTGCCCCATGACTTTTTGCCACAATGCCACCCAATTCACTGGTGACGATGGTTTTAATAACAACCTTATTGTCCGGAAGATCTGTCTTTCTTAAATAATAATCGACCAACAAGGCTCCGGTCTGATTGCCGGTTAGGACAACAAATTCACCTTTTGTATCTCGGCAAACGGCTCCAACCCGGTCACAGTCTGGATCGGTTCCAATAATAATATCGGCCCCCTCCTTCTCTGCCAAGGCCATGGCCAAGGTAAAGACCGTCCGATCTTCGGGGTTTGGATAGGGAGCGGTTGGGAAATTGCCATCGGGTTTTTCCTGTTCGGGAACAACAAAAACATCTTTATAGCCAAGTTCATCTAGCACCCTTCTGACTGCCTTATTGCCAGCACCATGAAGCGGTGTATAGACAATTTTTAAATCATTATCCGGCTTTTTAGTGCAAAGATCGGTAACTGCCTGAGTATAGGCTAGATCCATCTCTTCACCCATCATCTCAATAATTCCCGACTTTAATCCCTCTTCTAGGCTTAATTTTTTAATTGAAAAATAATCCTTAATTTTAGCAATTTCAGCAATTAAGGCATCGGCCGACTCTGTTACCATCTGCCCACCATCTGGCCCATAAACCTTATAGCCATTGTACTCTTTGGGATTATGAGAGGCGGTGATAACAATTCCACCGGCAGCACCTAAGTGGCGAACGGCAAAGGAGAGTTGTGGTGTCGGTTTTAATTCACTAAATAGATAAGCTTTGATGCCCATTTCCCCTAAAACACAAGCCGCCGTTTGAGCAAATTCTCTGGCTTTATTCCTAGAATCATAGGCGATAACCACCCCTTTTTCCTTGCTTTTAGGGTCTTCCTTAAGGAGACTTTTACCTAAACCCTTGGTCACTCGGCCAATGGTGTAAATATTGACCCGATTAATGCCCGGACCCATTTTCCCTCGCATGCCTCCGGTTCCAAATTCCAACTCTGTATAAAAGGCATCCTCAATTTCTTTTTCATCAGTCAAGTTTAGCAGTTCTTTTTTTAAGTCTGCCTTTAAATCCTTTTGATCCATCCACTCTTTATAGGTTTTTTGATAGTCCATCTTTGCTCCTTTCATCGTTAGCATTTACTTTAAAAATTCATCCCTTTAGAGATGATTGCTAAGGTCTTTTAAATAAGCTCTAAAGGCTTGGCCACAGGCTTCATTACGCAAGCCATATTCAACACTGGCCTGTAAAAAACCTAATTTATCACCAACATCATAGCGTTTTCCTTCAAACACACAGGCCACCATGGCTTCTTCTGCTAGTAAAGTCTTTAAGCCATCAGTCAATTGAATTTCACCACCTGATCCTTTTGGGGTATCTTCTAGTAGTTTAAAAATTCCCGGATTAATCACATAACGGCCAAGGATGGCTAAATCAGAGGGGGCCTCTTCAATGGCTGGTTTCTCAACCAAATCATCTATTTTGTAAATCCCCGCCTCTATTTCTTCTCCCGAAATAATACCGTATTTATTGACTTGGTCGGGGGCGACATGTTGAACCCCGATCACTGAGGTCTGCTTTTTTTCATATAGCTCTAATAATTGTTTTAAGGCTGGCTTGCCCTCATTGTAGACAATATCGTCCCCTAGAATAACCGCAAAGGGCTCATTACCAACAAATTCTTTAGCACAAAGAATGGCATGACCTAAGCCCTTGGCTTCTCGTTGGCGAACGGAAAAAACTTTTGCCATCTCCGTAATCGCCTGAACCTCCCTTAGTTCTGCTTCTTTTTTATTAGCCTTTAGCACTTCCTCAAGTTCCGGAACCCGATCAAAATGATTAAGGATCATCTCCTTATTGCGGCCACTAATAATTAAAATTTCTTCGATTCCCGAAGCCACGACTTCTTCGATAATAAGCTGAATGGTCGGCTTATCGACAATTGGAAGCATTTCTTTGGCCACCGATTTTGTAATTGGAAGAAAGCGAGTGCCTAAACCCGCTGCTGGAATCACTGCTTTTTTAACTTTCATCATCATCACCCTCCATCATTGGTATTCCCAGTCCCGAATAGATAAATCCTTTAGGCGGATTAGTCGCAAATATATTTCTGAAATCAAAAAAGTAACGATCACGCATTAATTCTTTGATTTTCGTATGGTCCATATCATTAAATTCTCGCCAATCAGTGACAATTACTAAGGCATCAGCAGCTCTTGCCACTTGGTACATATCTTGGCAGTAGGTGATTTCATCTTTTTCCTTGTACAAACGCCACTTTCCCTCCATCGCCCCTTCTGGCGAGTAAATCTGGATCCGAGCCCCAGCTTCGACTAAGCCTTTAATGATCGTCAGTGAGGGTGACTCTCGCATATCATTGGTTTTCGCCTTATAAGAAAGGCCCAAAATCCCAATCACTTTTTGGTCGACCCCACCCATGGTTCGCTTGATTTTTTCAAGCACCTTGTCTTTTTGTTTAAGATTGGCTTCCATTGCCCCTTTAAGAACCCTAAGCTCTTGGCCATAGGCTTCGGCTATACCCAGTAAGGCCTTTGAATCTTTGGGCAGATCACTGCCACCAAAGCCCGGACCGACATCCAAATATTCATGGCCAATCCGAAAGTCTTTGCCAATTCCCTTTGACACATCTAAAATATTGGCATCGGCATTTTCACAAATCAAGGACATCTCGTTAATAAATGACAGCTTAATGGCCAAAAAAGCATTAACCCCATACTTAATCATTTCGGCACTTTGAGGATTAGTGATGATATAATTTTCTTCACGAACCGATAGGCGATCATAGAGTTGTTTTAATTTTTCAACCGCTTGATCGGATTCAGAACCAATTACAACCATCTCTGGCACCAAACAATCTTTAATCATCAAACCCTTTCTGGCAAAATCAGGATTACTAACAACATCAAAGGAAATGGTGCGCTCGCGGCTTTCTAAAATCCGATTAATGACCTGCTTAATCATTTTACAGGTCCCTGGAGGGGTCGTTGATTTAACAACAATCGTTAGATGTTTTTCCATATGATTACCAATACTCTGAACAATGGTCTTAACAAAACGTAAGTTCGGCATGTCTTTTTCATCGACTGGCACATCACAAGTAATAAAGATAATATCACTTTCCTTGATCGCCTTGGCCATATTGCTGGTAAATTTGAGTCGCCCTGATGCCAGCGACGTTGTCATCAATGGGCGCAGTCCCGGTTCATAAACCGGTAAGTCCCCCTCGTGGAGCATAGCAATGGTTTCTTCATCAATGTCAACGCCTATGACATCAATATCTGAGTCCGACAGAATCGAACTATAGGTAATTCCCAGTAAGCCCATCCCAATAATGCAGATATTCATTCTTCATCCTCCAACTTTCAAAGCATTCATTTCTTTATTCCTTTATTTATTATATCATAAATTCGCTTCTTTTGACTATTTTGTCTGTCTCCACAAAAAAAAGAGATCCAAAAGAATCTCTTTTTTTATCTATTTCTTTGCTTGCAGGCGAGCCAAGGCCCGCTCAAGGGCCGCTTGGGCTCTGGCTGAGTCAAAACGATCATCTTGCAGACGTTCAAGAGCTCGTCTTTTCGCCTCTTTTGCCCGTTCGATATCAATCTGGTCTGGCCATTCTGCAGCACCGGTTAAAATAATTGTCTCATTGGGATTAATGGTTGCTAGTCCGCCCAATAAGGTCCCACTTCTTTTTTCTTTTTCATTGATAATCATAAAGGTTCCCACTGCTAGGGTCGTCGTTAAAGGGGTATGGTCTGGTAAAATTGCCAATTCCCCCTCTGTCCCACGAATAACAATCCGCTCAATATCGTCATCAAAAAAAATACCATCTGGTGAAATAATTTTCAATCGGAAGGTTTTAGCCATTAAAACTCACCTATCCTTTTAATTTTTCTGCTTTTGCAACCGCATCTTCAATGGTTCCAACCATCAAAAAGGCGTTTTCTGGTAAACTATCATGCTTTCCTTCAAGAATTTCTCTAAAGCCTTTAATCGTATCGGTAACGGGAACATATATCCCCGGCGTTCCGGTAAACTGTTCGGCAACCGTAAAGGGCTGTGATAAAAACCGTTCAATTTTACGAGCCCGAGAAACAATGGTCTTATCCTTATCGGATAATTCATCCATCCCCAAGATGGCAATAATATCTTGAAGTTCTTTATAGCGTTGCAAAATTTCCTGGACTTCCCGCGCCGTTTCATAATGCTCGCTTCCTAAAATCTTGGGATCAAGAATTCGCGAGGTTGAATCGAGAGGATCAACGGCTGGATAAATTCCTTTTTCCGTAATCGCCCGACTAAGAACCGTGGTCGCATCCAGATGGGCAAAGGTGGTCGCTGGTGCCGGGTCAGTCAAGTCATCGGCTGGTACATAGACGGCTTGAACCGAAGTGATTGATCCCTTACTGGTTGAGGTAATTCGCTCTTGCAGGGCACCCATTTCTTGGGCTAGGGTCGGCTGATAACCAACCGCACTTGGCATCCGACCAAGCAGGGCCGATACTTCTGAACCGGCTTGGGTAAATCTAAAAATATTATCGATAAATAACAAGACATCCTGGCCTTCATTATCTCTAAAATATTCAGCCATGGTCAGGCCAACCAGAGCTATTCGCATTCTCGCTCCGGGCGGCTCATTCATCTGTCCAAAACAAAGGGCCGTTTTATCAATAACCCCAGATTCGATCATCTCATAATAAAGGTCATTTCCTTCTCGGGTTCGCTCACCAACGCCAGCAAAAACCGAAAGACCACCATGTTGGGTGGCAATATTATTAATCAGTTCTTGAATCAGGACTGTTTTCCCAACACCGGCACCACCAAAGAGACCAATTTTACCACCTCGTACATAGGGGCAAATTAAATCAACAACTTTGATCCCGGTTTCAAACATTTCCGGTTGTGTTTGTAATTCTTCAAAACTAGGTGGATGCCTATGAATGGGATGCTTTAAGGCCCCTTCGTTTTCAAAGGCTTTTCCGTCAATTGGTTGACCAAGGACATTAAACATTCGCCCTAAGGTCGCTTTTCCAACCGGAACCTGAATCGATTCACCGCTATCAATGGCTTCTTGGCCTCTGACCAAACCATCGGTCGAATCCATGGCTATGCACCTGACAATATCATCTCCTAGATGTTGCGCCACTTCAACGACTAAGATGTTATCATTTAATTCTATTTTTATGGCATTATTTAACTCTGGTAATTGGTCTTTTTCAAATTTAATATCGACTACCGGACCAATTACCTGAACAACTTTCCCTATATATTGGGCCATTCCCTAACCTCCTTATGCAAATTAATTTGCACTTATCATTTTCTCTATTTAAACTAGACTAATCTAGTTTTTTACTTTAATGCTTCAGCACCGCTAACAATTTCCGATATTTCCTGAGTGATAACGGCCTGTCTAACCCGATTGTATCGCAGTGTTAACTCATCGATCATTTCGTTGGCATTGGTCGTCGCTGCTTCCATGGCCATTCGTCTGGCCCCTTGTTCACTAGCGGCACTTTCAACCATTGCCCCAAATACCGTGTTACTGATATAATTTGGAATCAAATAGTTCAATAACTCTTCTGGATCTGGCTCATAAAGCATAACCGACATATCTGATACCGACTTATTTTTATTATCTTTTTCAATCTCTTTATCATCACTTTTTAGAGACTCCCGTGTTAGCGGTAATAATTGAACCAAGATCGGTTTTTGGGTCATTGTTGAGACAAATTTAGTATAAGCCAGATAGACTTCATCAAACTCTTCGTTTTTAAAACCACTCATCACGATATTGGCGATCTCTTTTGCATGAAAGTAACTGGGTTCCTCAGAAATACCAATATATTCTGCTTCAACATTATATAAGCGATGTTTAAAGTAATCCCGTCCTTTTTTACCAATCGTGTAAATAAGAGCATCATCCTTAGTCGTAATTGCTTCTTCAACCATTTTAGCCACATTAACATTATAGCCAGCTGCAAAGCCTCGATCTGCCGTAATCACCAGATAAGCCACTTTTTTAACCTCTCTGGGATTCATGTAGACATTCGATCCGACATTGGTTTTTTCAACAATCCGATCCATGGTCTCCATAACGCCCTCAAAATAAGGCCGTCGACATTCAGCTAGTTCACGACTTTTTCTAAGTTTCGCCGAAGCCACCAGTTCCATGGCATGGGTGATTTGCTTAGTCGAATTTACACTTTTTATCCGCCGTTTAATATTTTGTATATTATCTGCCATTGGATTTCACCTCCGCTGACAATCTAAACTGATTTCAAGAAAACTTTTTTATAAGCTTCTATGCATTCTTTAAAACCAGCGACAACCTCGTCAGAAAGCCCGTCTTTTCCTTTTGCCTTTGTCATAATCTCACGATACTTATCATTCGCATAAGTCGTCAAGCCCTTTTCAAATGCTTGAATGTCTTTCACTTCAATATCAATTAAAAAGCCATTTGTTGCCGCATAAAGAATCAAGACCTGATCGGCCACATCCATGGGGTCATACTGGTCTTGCTTAAGGATTTCAACAATCCGTTCCCCCTTTGCCAGCTGGGCTTTGGTTGCCTCATCAAGGTCTGAGCCAAATTGCGAGAAAGCTGCTAACTCCCGGTACTGGGCATATTCAATCCGCAGGGGACCGGCTACTTTTTTCATCGCTTTAATCTGGGCTGAACCCCCAACTCGTGATACTGAAATCCCTGGGTTAACAGCCGGACGAATCCCTGAACGGAATAATTCCCCTTCGAGGAAAATCTGACCATCGGTAATGGAGATCACATTAGTCGGAATATATGCCGATACATCACCAGCCTGGGTTTCAATAATCGGCAAGGCCGTAATGGAACCACCGGCTTTTAACTTGGCTGCTCGCTCAAGCAGTCGTGAATGTAGATAAAAAACATCCCCCGGATAAGCTTCTCGTCCTGGTGGACGACGTAAAATCAAGGACATGGCCCGATAAGCGACCGCATGTTTTGATAAATCATCATAAATGATCAACACATCTTTTTGTTCTTCGTTCATATAATGCTCGGCCATTGTTACCCCGGCATAAGGGGCTATATATTGGAGGGGTGCTAGTTCAGCAGCTCCGGCCGATACAATGATCGTATAATCCATGGCATCATATTCTTCTAATTGACCAACAATTTGGGCAACCGTCGATTCTTTTTGGCCGATGGCCACATAAATACAAATAACATCTTCGCCTTTTTGATTAATAATGGTATCAATTGCTAAGGCTGTTTTCCCCGTTTGGCGGTCACCAATGATTAATTCACGTTGGCCTCGCCCAATTGGAATCATTGAGTCAATCGCCTTGTATCCCGTTTGGATAGGCTGATTAACTGATTCTCTTTCAATAACCCCAGGAGCTTTTACTTCAACCGGACGTTTTAAATCAGTGGCAATGGGTCCTTTTCCATCAATGGGAAAACCCAGGGCATTAACCACCCGACCAATTAAGGCATCTCCCACCGGAACATCAACAATTCGTCCCGTACATTTTACAATATCACCTTCACGGATATTATCATCATAACCTAAGAGAACACAACCGACGTTGGCTTCCTCTAGGTTAAGCACCATCCCGAAAACATCATTCGGGAAAGCCAAAAGTTCACCGGCCATGGCTTTTTCAAGACCATGGACACGGGCAACGCCATCACCAACCTGAATGACGGTTCCCACATCAACGACTTCAAGCTTATCTTCATATTTTTCGATTTCATTTTTAATAATTTGACTGATTTCTTCTGGTCTGAGATTCAACTTTACTCACCTCTTTTAATGTAGTCTTATATTACTCATATTTGCTTTTATTTCACTTAATTGCTTGCGGACACTGCCATCAATCACCTGTTCGCCAACATACACAAGGACACCACCTAAGATCGATGGATCAATTTGATTCTTTAATTTCACTTTTTTATCAAAACGCTTTTCCAATTTCTCTTTAAGCTCTGCCTGTAGTTGATCATCAATGGGATGGACGGTTAAAACAAGGGCTTCTACCATATTCTTATCATCAAAATATGTTTTTCTAAAATCCTGGTAAATATCCCAAACAAAATCAAAGCGATTTTTATCCAATAAGATCGCGAGCAAACTTTTTAGATAACCATTGATCTTTTTTCCAAAAACATTATCAAGAATCACCTTTTTTTCCTTAATGCCAATCGATGGGGTCATCAGGAGATCAGAAAATTTCTTTTCCTGGTTTAAGATATCAATAAATGCAGAAAAATCCTCGTAGACCTCGTCTAGACAATTCTTTTCAGATGCGACTTCAAATAATGCAGCAACATATTTTTTCCCTATTAAGCTCATTTGGCATCTCCCACACCCTCAATGAAATTTTTAACCATTGCTTCGTGTTGGTCTTTATCAACCGATTGCTTAATCACCTTTTCCGTTGCGAAAAGGGATAATTCAACAATATTTGATTTAACCTCGTTTAGAGCTTTATTTTTTTCAAGATCTATTTCAACCATGGCCCGGTCTATAATTGCTTTTGCTTCTTCTTTGCCCCGGCCAATAATTTCCTGTTGCTGTTGCTGGGCCTCAAGATTTGCTTCTCTTAAAATCATTCTTTCTTTTTCGCGGATCTCTGCGACCTGTTTTTCATAGTCTTCTTTTAATTCCTTTGCTATCTGATTCCTTTTTTCCGCTTCGGATATCTCAGTCGTAACGGCTTCTTGGCGTTTAGCAATAATATCCTTTACTTTTTCGTAAAAGAATTTTTTAATAATCAGAAAAAAGATAATAAAGTTAATCACGGTTGCGACCATGATTCTAAAATCGACACTTACTAATCCTACACTTTCCAAACCAATATCCTCCCTTCTAATTTAAAAATTCTATTTTTTTCATCTCTAAATAAATGGATTTGCAAATAATAAGATCAAGGCCACAATCAGACCATAGATCCCGGTGGTTTCAGCAACGGCTGCACCAAGTAGCATGGTTCTAACCACATCACTTTGGGCTTCTGGTTGGCGGCCCACAGCTTCTGCCCCTTTACCGGCGGCAAAACCTTGACCAATCCCCGGTCCAATCCCAGCGATCATTGCTAGTCCTGCCCCAATGGCCGAACATGCTTTTATAAATTCAACTCCTGTTATGCCTTCAAACATTTTCCTATTCCTCCTCTTTCTTCCTTTAAATAAATGGATTTGCAAATAATAAAATCAAAGCGACGATTAAGCCATAGATCCCGGTAGTTTCGGCAACAGCGGCCCCAAGTAACATGGTTCTGACCACATCACTTTGGACTTCTGGTCGACGGCCCACAGCTTCTGCCCCTTTACCGGCGGCAAAACCTTGACCAATTCCCGGTCCAATCCCGGCAATCATCGCTAGTCCCGCCCCAATGGCTGAGAGTGCTTTTATAAACTCAATTCCTGTCATTTCTTATTCCTCCGTTGTTTTACATTAATCTTTTTTTAAATAAATGGATTTGCGAATAATAAGATCAAGGCCACAATTAGCCCATAAATCCCGGTGGTTTCGGCAACGGCAGCTCCAAGTAGCATGGTTCTGACCACATCACTTTGAGCTTCGGGTTGGCGGCCCACAGCCTCTGCCCCTTTACCGGCGGCAAAACCTTGACCAATCCCCGGACCAATCCCAGCGATCATCGCTAGTCCTGCTCCAATAGCCGAACACGCTTTTATAAACTCAACTCCTGTTATCCCTTCAAACATCTTCTTACTTCCTCTCCTTATTTTTACAACATTTTTTTTAATCTTGATGCTAAAAACTCACGTCTTTGCGCCCTTTACTTTTTTAATCCATTGCCATTGATATAAATACCATTGATAACATGACGAAAATGAAACTCTGCAATAAGCCTGAGAAGATATCAAAATAAAAATGAAAGGGTATGGGGACTGCTAATGCCAAAAAGGTAAATCCCGTCAATGCACTGTAAAGCAGACCCATAATAATAACGCCACCTAACATGTTTCCAAACAGACGAAAGGATAAGGATACCGGATTTGACAATTCACCAATAATATTAATCGGAAGGAGTAGTGGCAGTGGCTCTAAATAGCCTTTTAGATAACCGCCTAGGCCCTTTGATGCCAAACCAAAGCCTTGGGTCATAAAAAATGTCATTAGTGCAAGCGATACGGTTACATTTAAGTCTGCTGTTGGTGGCCTTCCTCCGACCAGACCGACGATATTTGCCAGAGCCAGAAACATAAATAATGCCAGCATATAGGGAGCAAACTTAATCTTGTCTTTTCCCATGGTTGATTCCGTCAAATTATCAATTGCCGTAACAATTGTTTCTGCGATAACTTGTGCCTTTCCCGGAACCACCTTTAAATTTCGAATCAGTAGTAAGGATACAATAATCAGTACACCCATCACAAGCCAGGTGTTCACCAAAGTCTCTGTGAGTGGTAAACCAAAGAGGTATCCATAAATTGTTGGTCCATCCATTTCTTCACCTCAATGTTCATCTTTTAATTTTGGCCCATTTAAGGCCGATCTTTCAGTAAAACTTTACATATAACTATTGATAATTTTATGGCAAAAAGCCCAATAATAAGGCCAACGACATCAAAAAAAGGAGCTATAATTGCCAAATATATAACAACACCGGTTAAAAGGTAACGCAGCAAGTATCTGATTTGAACATAGGACTGCGCCTTATTCGGTGGCATTTTTATTGCCTTTTCCAGGATCAATTGAATTAACTTAAAATTAATTATACCATATCCACTTCCTAGCAAAATACCTAATACAAAAGGCATTGAACCGGTGATTAAGCCGCCTAAAAGCATCAGAAGTCCAGCAATTATTGCGGTAATTATCACAATTCGATTCTCTAGTGATACTTCATTCATCATCTCGATTTCTTTCATCAGCCTCCTCTTGTTCTTCTTTTTCTTTAATGGCTTTTTCGCTTAAGCGAATCGGAATCACGTAGAGATTTCGAAAACCGGCTAAGGCACCCAATACTGCAAACAAGACCACAATCCACGATCCCAGACCAAAAAAATTTTCCATTAATTTCCCCAGAAAAATCATGATGGCAATCGGAGCTAGGACCGATATGCCAACTTGGGAAATAAAAGCAAGATATTTGTAAGGGTTATTCTTATTTTCTTTCATTTTTATTCCTACCTTTTAAACATTTTATTGCTTTTGCCAAGGAATTGATGAAAATTTATAGGGCTTTGTTATTTTATTATCAGGCTGCTTTCCTATGATACCATATTTTTTTTGGCACGTATATACGCCTTTTGCTTTTTTTATGATTTTATTGACTTTTTTCAATCTTGCTAATCAAATCAATCCGCCGCTGGTGGCGATCACCTTCAAAATCACTCTTTAAAAAAACATCGACAATCCGTAGGGCTAGACCGTCTCCTAAGACTCTGGCCCCCATAATTAGGACATTGGCGTTATTGTGGGCTCTGGCCATTTCGGCCATAAATTCATTGGTGCAAAGGGCCCCTCTGATTCCCTTGATCTTGTTAACGGCCATGGAAATTCCTAGGCCGGTTCCACAAATGGCAATGCCAAAGTCAACCTCTCCGCCTTGAACAGCCAGGCCAACTTTTTCCCCATAGACAGGGTAGTCACAGGATGCTTGGGAATGTGTCCCTAAATCGAGGACTTGATACCCTTGTTTTTGCAAGTGATCGCTAACGACTGCCTTTAGCTTAAAGCCGCCATGGTCAGAACCGATTCCAATTTTCATTTTTTCCTCCTTTTAGTTTATGATTCGTTTATAAAAATGTGTAGCCCGCTGCCTTATACAAACGATTGATTAAGGCTAGGGTCCGATTATCCATGGGGATGTCTTCGGCATAGATCACTTCAACCCCTAATTCGTCGAATGTTCGTAGTCTTGAATATAAATTCTTGGCCATTTCCTTGGGGTTTTCTTGACTGCCTAAGGAGATAATAATCCCTTCCTGATAATCAGACATGGTTTCATCACGGCTAAGAACCCCATATTTCATCGGATTTTTCTTGGCTTGTCTGAGGGCCCGGCGAATCTTCTCTTTAATCTCTTCCCGGCTTCCCTTAACGACAATTAATTGGCCTTTCGGCGAATAATGGCTGTATTTCATGCCTGGTGAAACTGCTTTTTCGACTTTTACCTCATTTATGGTACTTGGCGATAATAAAACATCACCTAGGACTCGCTGGAGTTCTGAAAGGGTCACATCCCCAGGTCTTAAAACGACCGGTGGATCACAGGTCATGTCAATTACCGTCGATTCCAGGCCTATTTCGGCATCAGATGAGGTGATAATCGCCGCCACTCGCCCATCTAAGTCGTCAAGGACATGTTTGGTCTCGGTTGGACTGGGCCGGCCAGAGCGATTGGCACTAGGGGCCGCAATGGGGCAGCCAGCCCTTTCAATAAAGGCCTTAGCAATAGGGTGGTCAGGAAGGCGAATAGCCACTGTATCAAGACCGGAAGTCACCTCGTCAGATACAACTTGTGATTTTTTTAAGACCATGGTTAAAGGCCCTGGCCAAAAGGTATCCATCAGTTGTCTGGCCTTGTCGGGCACTTCTGCCACCAAGTCATAAAGATCATCACTTTTAGCCAGATGAATAATCAGGGGATTGTCAGCTGGTCTTCCTTTAGCAATAAATATCTTTTTAATGGCCTCATCATTAAAGGCATCGGCCCCTAAACCGTAAACCGTTTCAGTCGGGAAGACGACGATTTCACCGGCCTTTATCAGGTCGGCGGCCTCCTTTAATCCTTCTTTATCAGCACCATCAATTATTTTTGTTTTCATATCAATCACTTCCTTAAACAGGCTCGCCGAGAAGATTTTGTTTGAGTGACCACAATTTCCTTGATAAATCGACATGATACACATGAGGATTGACCATTCGTTTAAAGGCTGGCCACAAACTTTCTTTTTCATCTTTTAGATAGGCCTGAATTTCTTTAACAGAGGGGCTTTCATAGACACATTGACCGCCTCTAAAGATGGGCACGAGAAGCTCCCGCAGGTAATAATCAGTAATGGTTCGTTTTTTCCAAGTATAAATGGGATGAAAAATTGTCAAGTCTTCTTCTTCATCTAATTTCTCGTTTTCTAAGGTCATCAAATCGGCCAAGGCCATCTGATTGCTCTTACCATAAATCCGGTAAATCTTTTTTAAGCCCGGATTGGTAATCTTTTCAGGATCATTGGAAATTTTAAGTTTCGCTTTGCCAGCAATCGCTGCTAATTTATAAACACCACCGAGGGCCGGACAATCATAGCCAGTGATTAATTTTGTCCCCACCCCCCAAGAATCAATTTTTGCCCCCTGCATTTTTAAATCCTTGATTAAATATTCGTCTAAATCGGAAGAGGCAACAATTCTGGCCTCCTTTAAGCCCGCTTCATCGAGTAATTTCCGACATTCCCGACTAAGATAGGCTAAATCCCCAGAATCAATCCGAATCCCATAACGACCACTAATCCGATTTTCAGCAAGTGCTTGTTTAAAGACCTTAATGGCTTTAGGGACCCCTTCTTCTAGGGTATTGTAGGTATCAACGAGGAGGGTTGAATTATTGGGATTATAAAAAACAAATTTTTCAAAGGCTTCTTCTTCAGTATCGTAACTTAAAATAAAGCTATGACTCATGGTTCCCATTGACGGTTGATCGAGCATTTCCTCGGTTTCCACAGCACTGGTTCCAACACAACCGCCAATAATAGCTGCCCTTGCCCCAAAATAACCGGCTTCAGTCCCATGGGCTCGTCTTAGACCAAACTCCATCACGGCGTCTCCTCTGGCTTCTTCGATAATCCGTGATGCCTTTGTGGCAATTAAAGACTGGTGGTTAATAATGCTTAGCATGGTTGTCTCAATAATCTGCCCCTGAATCAAGGGGGCCTTTACCCGAATAATTGGTTCTGCGGGAAAAATAATCGTCCCTTCGGGAACGGCATCGATATCTCCTTTGAACTTAAAATTCCTCAAATAATCTAAAAAAAGATCGGAAAATTCCGGGTGATATTTTTTTAAAGTTTCAATATCTTCCCCACTAAAAGAGAGGCCTTTAATATATTTAATCACCTGCTCTAATCCAGCCGCAACGGTATAACCGCCAGCAAAGGGATTTTTTCGAATAAATAAATCAAAGACCGCTTCTTCTTCGGCCTTACCATCTTGGATATAAACATTTCCCATCGTCAATTGATATAAATCAGTTGCAAACTGAAGCTTTCGTTTAAATTGCATCGGTTTATTCTCCTTCTTAAAACACAGCTATATTCTATCACTAGAGCTTGGTGAAATTCAATTTTTTTTCAAAAAAAGAAATGCCTAGGCATTTCTTTCCAGCCCTTTGTTAGTGAGGGATTGGTCTTTTGTCATTGTATAAGTCAATTATGCTTTTATTCTAGCATAATCTTTTGTTTTTGGGAATGTGAATATCGCGGTTTCATTGTTAAAAAATTACTTAATTAAAAGGTACAAAGTTTTTTCAGGTTTCAAGTGGATTTCTTTAGTCCCTGGCTCAACGTTCTCTGTAAAACCATCTTGAGAAGCGATTTTTTTGATATTATTTAAGATAATCCCTCCTTTAAGGGTTGACATACCATCCTTTGGAATTAACTTATATCTAAGCATGTTCTCATCAACTTCCAAGATGATTTCAGATAGTTGATTGATGGAATAAGGCGTACCCTCGATAATTTCCTGGCAAAGCCCATTAGAGTCAAATCCGATACTATAAGGGCCAGAAGGACTGGTCGCAATTTCAACCTCACTAGCCACTGCCAATTTATTTTGCAGGTTTGTCTCAACGTTAGTGATGGTTCCTGATTTATTGGCAATGGCCTCGCTCCG
>CAZJGM010000042.1:0-15558 GCA_964545675.1 uncultured Lachnospiraceae bacterium
ATTTTTGCATGAAACAGACAGAAAATAATTGCCCACAAACACTTGACACTGACTTGTGACTAAAGTTTGATTGAAGTCATTTATAATTTGAGTTATGATAGATGCATACTTGTTTGAGGAGAACCCATGACTAAAAGAATTCTATTAAGTTCTATTTGCATTTTACTATGTATTTTCCCCTTATCTGCTTGTAATTTAAGCAGAGGTGATCAGGAAAACTATCTTAGTTTAATGACTGTTCCAACTAATGCCACCGTTCCCGATGTACTTAATCTCGTTTGTATTTTAAATATTATAAACCCCGATCCTAATAATCCCGAAGCCAATCTTCCCCCGGTTTTGCTAGGTATATTTGGATTTACAAATGTAACCGGAGAAATCGAATATTATGCTTATGGGAAAAAAGAAGCTGTCTATGAAGATGAATTTCATTTGATTGAAGAGGGCTTTTTTCCAATCGATTTTTTTAGAGATGGTAATGTTGTCTCAATCAATTTAAAAAATCCTGTTTCGCCTTTATATAAAGGTGATCCTGGAGTCGGTGTAACAACAGCTTATGAAGATGTCCTTCCCTATGATTTTTATACCCCCACCGAACAACCTGGTTTTTATACTTTTACTAGTGCAACTGGCGAAACGATCTTAAGGGTATATGCAAAATTTGAACCCAAAGGAATTGCAAACTTTTATCCGGCAACAGAAGAAGCTAAGATGGTAAGAGGGGCCTTGCCGGTTGCAGACGGATTTGAAGTTGGACTTGTCAATGCTGGTTACAATGGTGCTGCACGAGTCCTAACGACTCCCATCGATTGTTCAAATGTTCAGGTTGTTTACCAGTTATAAGCCTACTTAATGTCCAAAAACTTAAATTTTAATCATACAAAGGTGAATAATCAGGGTTATGATAGGCTTCAAAAAATAATTCAAGTTGTTCTTTCGTGATTCGCCCTTTTGATAGGGGGGGAAGTTTATCCATTGTAAAGAAATCACTTTCTATTGTTTCTGAATTTTCCTTAAATTCACCTTCTAATAGGTCACAAAGCATTAGTATTTTATAAATCGTATATGGACATGGATCCTTTACCCATTTACTTCGATCAAGAACGGCTACTAATTTATGGGGATCAACTAAAACGCCCGCTTCTTCAAAGGATTCTTTAATAACATTTTCCTTTGGTGTTCGATTAACGTCTGCCCAACCACCGGGTAATGCCCAACGCCCATCAACCTTTTCTCGAACCAGTAAGATTCGATTATCGACGATTACCCCCCCGCGAACATCAACCTTTGGTGTTAAATAACCAACTTCTTCCTGGTAATAGTCTTTTATGACCTCATGGGGAATTTCGGTATGTTTTTCAATGATTTCCCGAGAAAGTCGCTCAATTTCGCGGTAGCGATCTAGGTCAAAATCATTTTTGCAATAAGTCAATCCCGACTGTGAAATTGATTGTAATTCACGTGCCCATATAATCCATTGTTTTTCCATTTTGCACCTCTTTTTTTACTTCTGTATTTAATCTTAGTCTAAAATTTTTTACCTTTTTAACAACCATTTTTCTTAAATAATTTAATAAAAGATAATTATTTTAGTTTAAATAATTTTTTTTTGGGAATATATCTTATAATGAAAAATTACTCAGGAGGTCTAATATGTGTAAAGAACCAAAATTTTATGTTTGTAAAGTATGTGGAAACTTTGTTAGTATGATTCATGATTCTGGTGTTAATATGGTTTGTTGTGGTGAAGATATGACTGAAGTAGAAGTTCATACCGCTGATAAAACCACTGAAAAGCATGTCCCTGTTATTACGGTAGATGGTAATAATGTAAAAGTAGTTGTCGGAACGACTCTCCATCCCATGACAGAAGAACATCATATCGAGTGGATTCTTCTTCATACTGAAAAGGGTCGCCAGCGAAAATGTCTAGCTGTTGATGGTCCACCAAGTGCTGAATTTGTTTTAACTGCTGATGATAAAGTTATCTCAGCCTATGAATATTGTAATATCCATGGTTTATGGAAAGGAACTCTCTAAATCAATCCAAAAGAAGCTGTGCAAACAGCTTCTTTTTTTATAGACTTATCAGCTTAGAAAAATTCGTTTAAAAACGCTTGATAATTTCCATTATAGAGATTCATATCAATAAAAGTTTCGTCCCCATCATAACCATTTAACATCCCTCGATGACTATATTGCCAAAATGTAAATTCTTCTCCATTTGCCAATGTTTTAGGCCAATTATTATCTAAATCAACGATCCAAATCTTATAATCCTGATAATCATCTCCTAAATAGAGATTAAAAATGCGTTGCGTCGTATAAATGATCGGCTTGACCTTGTAATGGTCTTCGAGGGTATTGAGCATCTCATTTAAAATCTTTTGGGCATCACTTTTACTGGGCACCTCGTTTTCGTATTTTCCATAAAGTTCTAAATCAACAACGGGTGGCAAGTTTTTTTTACTTAATTTAACTGTTTCAATAAAATGATCTGCTTGTTTTTTACCACTTGCATCGTAATTTAAAAAAAGATAAGCACCTACTTTTAATTTTGTTGTTTGACTTTCTTTCCAATTTTTTTCAAATTGACTATCCGTGTAATCAGCCCCTTCTGTTGCCTTGATAAAAGCAAAATCAATTTTTTGATCCGCTAATATATCCCAATCTACTTCCCCTTGATAGGCCGATAAATCAACACCACGGACCAAATAATTATCGCCTTTTCCCCCATTAAACAGATTATTGAAAAAAAACAATAAAACAATTATAATGGCTAGCAAAGCAATTCCAGCCACTAATGATAATACTTTACGTCGATTGATCATTTTTATCTCCTTATTTTCTAGCCGTCATAATTTAGCTAGCAAAATTTCCTTAAGCTCTATTATATCAGAATAATAGCTAGTATAATAGACTTTTAAGGCGTTATAATAAAGATAATAAATTCTATTAAGATAAGAGGTCATTATGAATAAGCAATTTCAACTGTCTCAAAAATTAAATGAAAAATTACTACAAGTAAAAAAAATAATCACAAGTTATGAAAAAGTAGCCATTGCTTTTTCAGCTGGAGTCGACAGCACCTTGCTTCTTAAAATTGCAAGTGATACGCTTAAAGACAATGTTCTCCCCATAACCGTAAAAGCTGCCATGATGCCAGAGTCTGAATACCTAGAAGTCTTAAGACTCGCTAGACAAATGGGTGTAAGGCCCCTAATCCTTGAAACTGATATTTTTTTACTAAATGCCTTTATCGAAAATAAAGCTGATCGCTGTTATCATTGTAAGCGATATATCTTTCAATTAATAAAAAAAGCGGCTATGGTTCATGGCTTTGCAATTATTTTAGACGGTAGTAATGTTGATGATCAACTAGATTATCGTCCAGGTCTAAAAGCATTATCAGAATTAAAAATTATTAGCCCTTTTAAGGATGTCGGACTTACAAAAGATGAGATTCGCGCACTTTCTAATTACTATCAATTAGAAACAGCTAAAAAACCAGCCATGGCCTGTTTAGCTACACGAATTCCGACTGCTACGAAGATTACAAAAGAAGCCTTATCTTTGATTGAAGCAGGAGAAGAAATTCTAAAGGCTCTCGATCTTAAACAATATCGCCTTCGGCTAATCGGTGGTCTGGCTAAAATTGAATGTCAACTAGATGATTTTGAAATTATTTTAAAAAACCGAAAACAACTTATTTTTGATTTAAAAAAAATAGGCTTTCAATCGATTGCTCTAGATTTAGATGGCTATAAGCAAGGTAAAATGAATCGTCTGGAGCTTTAAAATAGTAAAGGGTCTATTTTAAATGAGACCCTTTACTATTTTTTGACAATTCTCTTGATCAGTATAACCCTCGGTATTAAATAAAAGAATAACCGATTCTTTATTTAATCCTAATTGCTTACGGTAACTTTCATAATCCTCTAAGGTCATTAACGAATTTAATAAGCCAAATCCGATTGCCCCAGATTCACCAGCCTCAATCGACCTATCCCCTTTTAGGGGATAAGCTAATTTCTTCATTCCCTGCTTTGTCACCCAATCCGGACAGGAAAAAAAGGCCTCTACACTATTTTTAAAAAGAGGAAACATCAAAAAATTTACCTCCTTACAATCAAGACCGGCCATAATGGTATGATCATCATTGTTAATGGCAGTTAGCTTATCCTTTTTAATTGATTCATAAATGCAGGAGGCCGACATGGCTTCCATAATCGCTAGCAATGGGAGATTTCCCCCATAAAGATACTTTAAATAAGCCAAAACTCCTCCTGCCATCGAGCCGACACCGGCTTGTAGAAAGACATGCGACGGCTTTTCCCCCTCCATCTGTGTCAATGCCTCTGAAACCATCGTCGTATAGCCTAAGCTAATGTCAAGGGGGATCCTTGTATAATTTTCTAATGCCGTATCCTGAAGCAGATAATAATTATTATCTTTAGCATAAGCACTGGCAAGGCGAACTGTATTATCATAAGTATCCTTTGTGACTTCTACCCTGACATTGCCAATGGCCTCAATTGCCTCAACCCGACATTTTTTTGATCCTTTTGGCATAAAAACAACCGCTTGACAATTATATAAATTCGCTGCCCAAGCCACGGCTTTTCCATGATTTCCATCGGTGGCGGTTACAAAGATCGCTTTCTTATTGCTTTGATCCTTTCCCATAATTTTAGAAATCGCATAGCTTGCCCCCAATCCCTTAAAGGAATTGAGTCCAAACCGCTTTGACTCATCTTTAATATAAATATTTTTCACGCCTAAATGGTCAGCTGCATGCTTAAGGGCAACTAATGGTGTCGGTGAATAAAGAGTTAAACTTTGATGAAGTTGCTCAACCTCTTGTAATTGATCGCTTGAAAATAATGGAACTATTTTTTTATTAGTAGTTATATTTTTTATCATTTTGATTTTAGGGTCCATAAGCACTCCTTTTTTAAGATTTTTAAATCTGATATTCTTTATCAAGTTCGTCAAGTTCTCGATACATCTGATAGAGATCAAAATAAACACCTTCGTGTTTGAGAAGTGACTGATGAGAACCTTGCTCGACAATCCCTTTTTCTGTTAACACTAGAATCATATCAGCATTTTTAATGGTTGTTAGTCGGTGGGCAATTGTAAAGGTCGATCGACCCTTGGTTAATTCTTTTAATGATTCTTGAACCACTCGTTCACTTTCGTTATCCAAAGCGGAAGTTGCTTCATCCAAAATTAGAATTGGTGGATCTTTTAAAAATACTCGGGCAATACTAATTCTTTGTTTTTGTCCACCCGATAATTTAATGCCTCGCTCTCCTACATAAGTGTCATAACCTTGGGGAAGCCTTTCAATAAATTCATGGGCCCCGGCATGTTTGGCCGCCCTGATGGCCGCTTCTCGGCTGGCTTTAATATCCCCATAGATAATATTATCAAGGATCGTTCCTGAAAATAGGTAAACATCTTGTTGGACTACCCCTATTTGTGAACGTAGGGAATGAAGGGTAAGCTGTTGAATATCCTGGTCATCAATTAAGATTCGGCCTGAAGAGACATTATAAAATCGTGGAATAAGGTGGCAAAGAGTGGTTTTTCCACCACCTGACGGACCAACAATAGCAATATTTTCGCCCGGCTTTACGTGAATATTAATGTCTGATAAAACTTCCTCTTTTCCATCGTGATATTTAAAGCCGACATTTTCAAAACGAATATCTCCGACTACATTTTTTAAGACCCTTTCGTTTTTTTCATTTTCATATTCAGTGGGCTCGTCAAGTATTTCTAAAAACCGCTCAAAGCCCGTCATTCCCCGTTGAAATTGCTCAGCAAATTCAACGATCCGCCGAATCGAGGTCAGTAAGGTTGTGACATACATCAAATAGGCCACATAGTCACCGGCATTAATGGCCCCTCGAATCATAAAAATCCCCCCAAAAATGATCACTAAAAGATACATCAGGCCATCAAATAAGCGTGTAGTTGTCTGAAAACCAGCCATATAACGATAAGTATCTTTTTTTATATCAAGAAATTTACTATTACCCTCTTCAAATTTTATTTCTTCAATATT
The DNA here is from genome assembly GCA_964545675.1 of uncultured Lachnospiraceae bacterium. Classification (GTDB taxonomy): domain Bacteria; phylum Bacillota; class Clostridia; order Eubacteriales; family Eubacteriaceae; genus Acetobacterium. The sequence goes on from CAZJGM010000042.1 coordinate 6,074, forward strand.
TTCATTGGCAAAGGATTTGACAACCCGAATACCAAGTAGATTATCCTCTACTTGGGCATTAATCTCGCCAGTTTGCACCCGTGCTCGTTTAAAGGCTTTTCGCATCCGCTTTCTAAAATAAGAGGTTGCCAAAAACATAATCGGCAAAGCTGAAAAAATAATCAGGGTTAGGTAGATATTAATATTTCCTAGAATAATAAAAGAAATGCTAATCTTAATGCCAGCAATAAAAAACTCTTCTGGACAATGGTGGGCAAATTCAGTGACATCAAATAAATCAGTCGTAATCCGAGACATTAATTGACCAATTTTTGTATCTGAATAAAATGAATAAGACAGTTTTTGCAGATGATTAAATAAATCTCGGCGCATGTCTGTTTCAATCCGAGCCCCCATTACATGACCAATATTAGCCATGTAATAATTGGCAATGCCGTCGATGATTCGCAAGAAAAAATAAAGACCACCAAGTTTAAAAATCGTTCCTAAGGTTAATATAACCGTATCATCAATAGCTGTATTGGTAATATATCTGACAATTAAAGGAAGTGCAAGATCACAAAGGGTTGTGAGCATAGCACAAAAGAGATCCAATACCAGCGTTTTTTTATACTTTGAATAGTAAGGGATAAAGCGTTTGACTAGTGTTTTATTGTTAAATGTTTTCAATAATATCCGTCCTTTTTATAAAATTACTAAAAAATTCACTGAAAATGCCCAGCATTAACAGTGAATTTTTATGTCCTTTAATTCCTTTAAACAATCAGCGAATCCGGATCATTCATCACTTCTTTTAAGGACATGGCCAAGCTAGCCAAACCTTGTATTTCAGAAGGAATGATAATCTTGGTGGCTTTGCCATCCGCTACTTTTTCAAGCGAACTCAAGCTTCTCAGGGCAATGACCGACTGGGCTGGATCGGCAGCATTTAGCATCTTCACCCCTTCAGCTGTGGCCTTTTGGACTGTGATAATCGCTTCGGCTTCACCTTCTGCTCGCCTAATCTGGGCTTCTTTGTCAGCTTCAGCATTTAGGATAGCAGCAGCCTTTAAACCTTCAGCTTCTAAAATAGCCGCTGATTTCTGACCTTCAGCAACTAAAATTGCACTGGCTTTTTCACCTTCAGCTTGAAGAATTTTTTCGCGTCGTTCACGTTCTGCCTTCATTTGCCGTTCCATAGCATTTTGAATCGCTTGTGGTGGCATAATATTTTTTAATTCGACCCGATTAATTTTTATCCCCCAAGGATCAGTGGCCTCATCTAGGATAACACGCATTTTTGAATTAATGGTATCCCTAGATGTTAGGGTTTGATCAAGCTCCAAGTCCCCAATAATATTTCTTAAGGTTGTTGCCGTTAAGTTTTCAATCGCCCGCATGGGATTTTCAACCCCATACATATAATACTTTGGATCTGTTACCTGCATATAAAGAACCGTATCAATTTGCATGGTAACATTGTCTTTGGTAATAACTGGCTGCGGTGGAAAATCAGCCACATTTTCTTTTAAACTTATTTTTCTGGAAATACGATCGATAATCGGAATCGCCAGATGAAATCCGGTTTGCCAAGTCGAGTGATAAGCTCCTAATCGTTCGATCACATAGGCATGAGCCTGCGGAACAATCTTAGCATTAATAATTACGAGGGCCACTAATATGACAAATAATACGCCCATGATAATAATAAACATACAAATCCTCCTTTTATGAAATGAATCGGACAAATGCTTTTACACCTTTTATTTCCAGCACGATAACTTCTGATCCCCTCGGTATGATCGCTTCACCATCGATATTGCGGGCTGTCCATGTTTTCCCATCGATTAAAACAGAGCCCGTCCCAAGAAGATTATTGATTTCTTCGTTGACAACCCCATGACTATTAATGATTCGATCAGCATTTGTCGCCGAAATCGTTGGTCTAATATATTTTTTAATGAGAGGTTTTGTCATCAACAATAAACCAATAGAAACCACAAAAAATAACGAAATTTGCAAGACGCTATTGGCTCCTAAATACTGAGCAAGAAATGCAGCAGCGGAGCCAACACAAAACCAGATTGATACTAATGCGCCTGCTGTCACAATCTCGATAACTAAAAAAATTACAAACAATACAATCCAAATCGTCTCCATCGCATACCTCCTTATGACTTATTTATATTATACACCATTTATAAGAGAATAAACCTGTAATCGCTTTTAAGAAAGAACAAAGTGATTTAATTGATTAATCAATTAAATCACTTTGGCTCAATAAAAAAATATAAACTTAAGACTCTTCAGTTTCTGGTCTTTCTTCTTTAGTAATATTAACTTCAATAACATGCCGATCATCAGCATCAAGGATAGTAATCGTCAATGATTTGTAGTGATATTTTTCACCAATTTTAGGAACCTCGTCCATTTGATCAACAATCCACCCACCAACGGTATTAGAATCAAAATCATCTTCCATATCAAAAACATCAAACATCTTAAATAAACTGGCTTTTCCCAGCACTCGATATTCTGAGTCGCTTATCTTGATAATCTCATTAATAACCTCATCGTGTTCATCCCAGATTTCACCAACAAGCTCCTCAATCACATCTTCTAAGGTGACAATTCCAGCCGTTCCACCATACTCATCAGAGACCACAGCGATATGACATTTTTCTTGTTGAAGTAGGGTTAAAAGCTTTGATATTTTCATGGAACCTGTGATAAATACTACTGGTTTAATAACTTCACCCAAGGGCATGCCACCTGTTAATACATAATGGGTAAAATCCTTATGGTTAATAAAACCGATAATGTGATCTATGTTATTTTGATAGACAGGCAAACGTGAATAACCGGTTTCAAAAAAACAACGGGAGATTTCTTCGTTACTGCTGTTTTCTTCAATCCCCACTACTTCTACCCGCGGGGTTAAGATATCAACCACATCAAGATCATTAAATTCAATGGCACTCCTAATCAAATCACCATCTTGGAGGTCAATGCCCCCTTCACTCTCAGCTTCTTCAACAATGGTAAGTAGTTCTTCTTCAGTAATGCTTAACTCGTCATTCGGTTTAAAGACAAGAGTTAAGAGTTTTTTCCATTGCATAAATATATAATTAATTGGTTTAAGAATGATCAATAAAAAATTTAGAAAAGGGGAAAACCGCATAGCAAATTTTTCAGGTGAGTCCTTTGCCAAGGTTTTAGGTGTTATTTCGCCAAAGATTAAAACAATAACCGTCATTACCAAGGTTGAAATGGTGACCCCGGCATTCCCATAAAGTTTAACAAAAAGCACCGTTGCAATTGATGCCGATGCTATATTAACGATATTATTGCCGATTAGGATTGTTGATAAGAGGCGATCGTACTTTTCCGATAGTTTCATCACGAGAGTCGCTCGTTTATCACCGTTTTTTGCTAAATTTTTAATTCGAATTCGATTTAGTGACGAAAAAGCAGTTTCGGCAGCGGAGAAAAACGCTGACATAATAAGCATGACAAAAAGGACAGTAACAAAAATTATGATCGAATTATCCATTCTTTTTTGCTGTCCTCCCGATGAGTAAATCCTTAGATGATTTTAAATCACTTTTTTCTAAATTATTCGGTCGACACGAGTCTTCCAATGGTGTCCTCTTTCCTGCAATTTTGCAAATTATTTGAGAACATATTATCATAAATCAAAAAAAAATTCTATCATTCTTAATATCTTTACAAAAAATTACTTATTTTCTTCAAAGTATTTTAAAATAATTAAAAACAAGATGTTTTTATCACCATACTCTTTGAGAGAAAAACCTAAACAAGTATCCATTTTCTTTTTTCTAAAAATTACCGTATTTTTGTGGATAAACATTTCTTTTGCAACCTTATCATAATGAAAATTATACTCAAAAAGGAGTCGCATGGTTCGCATGGCATCAACCGTTCCCTTGCCAAAAGAGGCTTTAATTCTTTCGATATAAGGCTTAATAACGTGATCAAAAACCGGTTCTTCAAGGGTGTTGTATAGTTTTAAGAGATAATGGTCTTGGGCGAAATTGATCGACGTTTGGTCTTTTTTTGTTTTTATTTGTTGGGATAAATTGTAGGCTTCACGGTATGAAATAGCATATCCTTTTAAACCAGGATAAAAACCACCAACAAAGCATTGGTAAGTTTCACTATTTTCTTTGGTAATCATAGCAACATAATGCCTTAATTGTTTTTCAATTTCCCAAGGTGTCGTATCTAAAAGACGTTTAAAAATTAAAATCTGTTTCCCTGAAAAAATAGATGAAATATCTTGCTTTGAATGATAAGTTGATCGTTTAAACTCACTTAATAGTGCTTCTAATTTTGCCTTGGTCTGTTGATTGACTGTATTTGGCACAATGATTAAAGCCAAACGGTCTAACGAAAAATCGTATCCCATTTTCCCTGCCCATTGTTTTATTTCATTTGGCTGCATCATTGATTCTTCAGAAATTAGGGCATTGATCAGCATTTCTTTATCGTTCCGATGGGTGTATAAGCGATTCAATGTTTCTTGTTGCTCAATGATTAATTCTGCCGTCATTTTAACAAGTTTTCCGATATTTCGGACATCTTGCGGAAGACCAGTAATCCCAACGACTCCAATCACGCTGTTATTTCGATCAATAATCGGCATATTAATACCCGGTTTGACACCTTTTAGTTTTTCTGCTTCACTTACGCTCACTTCCCAAGTTTCTCGCGTTTCAATGGCTTTCATTGCCGTTTCATGGAAGGTGTTAATCCGCTTTGAGTTACCACTTCCAATGATGATTGCTTCTTCATTCATCACATTAATATTATAACCAAGATTCTTCATCACTTCATCAGCAATTTTTTGAGCCAGTTTTCGATCTAGCATCTATTTTATTTCTCCGTTTATCATATTTATGGTATAAAATCTAAACAAGTTTGTAATGGTTTGATTTAATAATTCGTCGGCATTTTTTAAATGCCAGTCTAAATCTCTTCCATTTGTATAGGTTGAAAAAACAGCCCTGACGCCTTCATTTAGCAAACGATCATAACCTTGCTCTAAGGCACCAGATACGACGATAAGGGGAATATTTTTCTTTTTACATCGTCTTGCAATCCCCGAAATAGCCTTTCCCATCAGGCTTTGAGCATCTGTTTTCCCTTCACCCGTAATGACAAGGTTTGCTGATTCAATTTCTTGATCAAACTTTAAATGATCCAGTACAATTTCAAGACCTGATTTTAAATGACCATCAAAAAAAACAACTAAGGGTAGAGCGATGCCACCGGCTGCACCAATGCCCTTGCGATTAACTACTTTTTTTGAACTTAATGCTTCAAGTAAATGGCCAAAATGACATAAACCAGCATCTAATTCTTTTATCATCTCTTTAGTCGCCCCTTTTTGAGGACCATAGACCATAGCCGCACCATTTTCTCCGCAAAGAACATTATCGACATCACAAGCAATGGTGAAGTTGACTTTACTTTTATCAACAATTAAATGATCCGTGTTAATGGTTTTTACTTTTAATAGATTTTCACCACAAGCCTTAAGCTCTTCTCCTAAATGATCAAAAAAAGTAATCCCTAAGGCTTGAGCCAGGCCCATGCCGCCATCATTTGTCGCACTTCCACCAATCCCTAGAATAATTTCTGTGCATTTTTTTTCTAAAATGGCATGACGAATAAGTTGGCCAGTTCCATAGGTATTTGTTTTGAGGGGGTTGCGTTCATTTTCTTTTAGGAGAGGCAATCCAGATGCTGATGCCATTTCAATTACTGCAACCCCATCATTTAATATGCCGTATTCTGCTTTTATGTTTCGATTTAAGGGATCATAGACATCTAAAAAAATACGTTGGCCACCATCATCCTTAAGGAGAGACTCAACCATTCCTTCACCACCATCTGAAATAGGGAGTTTAATGGTATCGACATTTTTAATGACTTGGTGAATGGCTTTTTCAATGCTTTCACAAACTTCTAGGGCTGATAAAGAGCCCTTAAAAGAATCAGGTGCAATTACAATTTTCATATCATTCCCTTTCTTAGGTAAATACGGCATAAAAGCATTTTTATTTTTCCATAAATTCTGCCACACGTTTGTTAAATTTATCTGCTTCTTCCCAGAAAAGCATGTGACCAGAATCTTCAAAGAATTCTAATTCAGAACCTTCTATTTGCTCAGCCACATAGGCACTTCCCTGCCAATCAAAAACTGCAGAATTTCTAGCCACACAAACCAAAGTAGGCAAATCAATCGTCTTAATAAAATCACGCCAATCTAAGTTGGTATGGTCACGCATAATTTCGATTCGAACATAAGGTGGGCATTTAGAAATTTCATCAGCAATAAATTTTACCTCTTCATCACTAGGCGTGTGGTAGAGGCAAGCATAAGCTAAACCTTCGGCTGCTGCTCTAGGCGCATATTTAATATCACAACAAGTACGAATAAACATTTCTACATCATAGCAGCCATTTTGTCCCCAAACCCAATCAGGACCTGTATATTGAAGGGGTGCTTGATCGATAAAGATCAATTTTGAAATTCGATCTTTTCCAAATAACTCAAGATAACTCCAAATAATGGCGACTCCCATGGACCAACCAAGAGCGGTAACATCCTTAACATCAAGGTGGTCTAAAAATTCTTTAATATCCATGGCATAGCGAGAAATACGATGACTCCTGAGAACTTTTTCGGAACGACCGTGTCCACGATAATCCATAAGTAATACCTGATAGTTTTCGGCTAAAACATCCGAGTTCTTTTTAAAGAATTCACTCGAACAGGTCCAACCAGGAATCATTAGGAGCGGTTTCCCCTTGCCTTTTACCTCGTAATACAGTTCAACCCCATCATTAGTTTTAAAAGTAGCCATTTGTTCCTCCTCTTATTTATTAATCTACTATTATTATATCCAATTTGCAATAGTTTTCAATGGAAAAAAAACCAAGGTTTCCCTTAGTCTTTTGTTTTATTAACCAATATTCAAGTATTATTTGCTTTAAATTCGCCTTTTATTAGTTCTTATTTCAACGTTTAATTTCTAACATCTTTTCTTTTAAATCATTTTCTAAACGCTGCAGCTCAAGCTCAGCTTCTTTTCGTTTTTCCCGACCCTCAGCCTGGATTTTTAAAACTTCATCAAAGGTTGTGATCAAGGATTCATTAGATAGACGCAGGGTTTCAATATCGACAATGCCTCGCTCGGACTCTTTAGCCGTTGCAATAGTCTCTAACTTAAGGGTCTCAGCGTTTTTTCGCAAGAGTTCGTTAGTCATATTGGTAACTTCACGCTGGGCCCGAGCCGCTTGGCCTGAATGAACGACGCCAAGTGCTAAAACCATCTGACTTTTCCATAGCGGGATGGTATTAACAATCGATGATTGAATTTTTTCAGCCATTAAGGTATCGTTATGCTGGACAAGTCGTATCTGAGGAGCCATTTGGATGGAGATCATCCGCGTTAATTCCAGATCATGAATTTTCTTTTCAAAACGATTAAGCATGGCCGCTAAATCATTAGCCGCTTGGGCATCTTCCGGCAATCCACTTGCTTGTGATTTTTTAATAATAGCTGGAAGTTCTTTAGTTTCAACTTCTTTTAATTTTCGTTTGCCAGCTAAAATATACATGGACAATTCTTTAAAATAGGTTTTATTGACATCATATAATTTATCGAGCATGGCAACATCCTTAAGGAGTTGAATTTGGTGTTTTTCAAGGGCCTCACAAATGCGATTAACATTTGTTTCAGCCGTTGCATACTTAGCTTGCATAGCCGTCAATTTATTAGAGCTTTTCTTAAAAAAACCTAAAAAACCTTTTTCTTCTTCTTCTACATCAAAACTTTTTAATTGGTCAACCATCTCGGTTAACATTTTACCAACTTCACCTAAATCTTTCGATCGGACATTATCTAAGGCATTTCCCGAAAATTCAGCAATTTTTTTCTGAGCCCCAACACCATATTGCATGATCAGGGTTGAATTAGTGATATCAATTTTTTTAGAAAACTCATCGACCATTTTCTTTTCCTCAGGGCTTAGCCGACTTTCATCAAATAGCGGGGAATCTTGTTCTTCCATTTGCGGGCTACTTTGTATTTCTTCATCAAAAGGGTCAAAGCTTAAGGTCGGTGTCACTTGACTAAAGTCATTATTTCTATCCATTTTTTTCTCCTTGTTCAAAATCACTCTTAGTTAATCCTTCTTGGGCCAATAAGGTGTTGAGTACTGAAATATCACTTGAGATATCCATTGCCGTCTCTTCAAAAAAACTATCAAACAGATTCTCAAAGGCATCGTTTATCGTATCAAGGGTTTCTTCAATTTCTTTTTTTGTCGCCCTGATAGTTGGCCCTTGGAAACTTTCACTTTCAAGTTCACGGTAAACAGTGACTAGTTTTAAAGTGGTTGGTAGGTAATAATCCATAAATTTACGGATTTCTAAAATCTCATCAGGGTTTTCTTCGATGTACTTAAATATTTTTGTAATGACAATTTCAAGTCGTAATAATTTCTTTGAGATAATCTCTCCCTTTATCTCGCAATTCGCCTCATTAATTTGGCGGATGGTTGTTTTTCCTTCTCTGACGACATCCAGTACAGCCTTTTCAATGGGATCACGCCTTCCTTTTTGTCGCATCGCTTCAAGCTGTTTTTCATTCTCTTCTTCTTGCAAACGTAAACCTTCAAGCATTTTTTCATGTTCCTCATAGGTGCTTTCGTCAAGAAAAAAAAGTGTTTCTGCCCTATCGATTTGACCTTTAGGAAACATCTCCTTAGCGATCATTTTGCGTAGATCTTTAATCACAAATCGCCGACTTCGATTGACTGACTTTACCAGTGTATCAATTGATAAAAAAGTTTTATCACCTAACTCTAAAACATATTGTTTAAAGCGTTTATAACGATTTCTCAGACTTGATCCCTTTCCTACCATGGCTGCAAAGCCGATTAGAAGGGGGACTAAGACCAGAGATGAATATCCTATCACGACTAGGATATCGGCCGTTAAACTGGCAAACAAGGTCATTAGAAGGGTGATGACGATGGTGATGCCGATCCCTATATTTCCTAAAATCATTAGAAACATTCCTGAAATACGGCCAGATGGTGATTTTGAAATAAGCGTCTCTTCCTTTTTAGGAACAGATTTTTTTTGATTGATCACTGGTTCTTTATAAACATTTTCTTGATTGTAAAAATCCTCATCACTCTCAACCGTTTCGTAATCACTATAGGGTATCTCATCAAAATCTTTTTGTTTCTTAACTCGTGGTTTTTTTTTGTGGTGCCAGCGACTACTATTTTTTCGAATATCATCGAGAGCTTGATTAACTGTTTTACTAATAGTTTCATTAAGTTTTTTAAAATTATCAGATTGGAGCGCTTCTTGGATCCGCTCTTTAATTTCTTTACCCATATTTGGTGTATTATTTTTATCCATATGCTATCCTCCAACAGATTATATTATAGCGTATTTCCTT
>CAZJGM010000043.1:0-15262 GCA_964545675.1 uncultured Lachnospiraceae bacterium
ACTCACCATGGACTATATTCTATCCTTTTTTAAAATTAGTGTCAAGAAAACAAATTGTATCTCTAGAACACCTCATTTTTTATGATCTTTTTTTGTCCATCATGTGATTCTTAAATAGTAATTATTTTAAATTACATAGATATAATAACATATAATTCTTAAAAAACAATATAATTAAAGCCTTCTAGCTTTAGAAGGCTTTGTGGCCAATTAAAATTATTCTGCTTCGAAATAATCTTCTTCATTTGCTTGATTTTCGGCTTCGTCCTTTAGGTCACTTTGACTATCTTTTTTATCTTCTTCAATCGTTTCTAAAGCTTGCTTTAATAAATTATTCGCTTGCCGAATTTCTCTTTCAATTTCTTGAGCTATTTTAGGATTAGTCAGTAAATACTCTTTTGAGTTATCCCGGCCTTGACCTAATCGTTCTTCTTTATATGAAAACCAAGATCCCGATTTATTGACAATATCCATTTCAACACCGACATCTAAAAGATCACCTTCTTTTGAAATTCCTTTTCCATACATAATATCAAATTCTGCTTGTTTAAATGGTGGAGCTAATTTGTTCTTAACAATTTTCGCCCGGGTGCGATTTCCAATCATCTCTTGGCCTTTTTTTAGAGTTTCAATTCGTCTCACATCAATTCGGACAGAAGAATAAAATTTAAGTGCCCGACCACCAGTTGTCGTTTCTGGACTCCCAAACATCACTCCTATTTTTTCTCGTAATTGATTGATAAATAGGGTTGTTGTATTCGATTTTTTTATCACACCTGTTAGTTTTCTTAAGGCTTGGGACATCAGTCTTGCTTGTAGACCCATATGAGAATCCCCCATCTCGCCATCAATTTCTGCTCGTGGAACAAGAGCAGCGACTGAATCGATAACTACTACGTCAAGGGCATTACTCCGAACCAATGCTTCAACAATCTCTAGGGCCTGCTCACCAGTATCGGGTTGAGCGACCAGTAAATTATCCGTATCAACACCTAATGCCTTAGCATAGATGGGATCAAGGGCATGTTCAGCATCAACAAAAGCTGCATTTCCCCCTGTTTTTTGAGCCTCTGCAACAATGTGAAGAGCAAGGGTCGTTTTTCCTGAGGATTCAGGCCCATATATTTCGACCACTCGTCCACGAGGAATACCTCCGATTCCTAGGGCCATATCAAGACCAATTGATGAAGTTGAAATAACATCAATATCAAGTTTTGCACCTTCATCACCTAGGCGCATCACCGCCCCTTTTCCAAAATTTTTCTCAATGTTTTTTAATGCCGCATCTAATGCTTTTTGCTTATCATCCAATGGGTTATTTTTCCCTTTAGTTTTTGATTTCTCAGCCATCGATTACCTTCCTTATAGATTATTTATTTTGTTAATTTTTAGGAAAAGACTCCGTAATTGCAAATCGGATAAGATTAAATACCTTAACGGCAATCTTTTGCCGAACAGCTACCCGTTCCCCTTTAAAATGCCAAGAGCTTAGGTCAGTATGATTATTGTAGTGCAAGGCGATATAAACTAATCCTACTGGTTTATCAATACCCCCACCTTCTGGACCAGCAAAACCGGTCACAGCAATGGCACATTCTGCATTTGAACGCTTTAGTAAACCTTGGCACATTTCTCTAGCTACTTCTTCGCTGACCGCACCGTGTTTTTCAAGAGTCTTTTCACTAACACCTAAGAGTTTTACCTTGCTTTCGTTAGAATAAGTGACCAAGCCCATCGAAAATATTTTAGAAATTCCGGCAAATTCAGTTAATTGCGAGGCTATTAAACCACCTGTACACGATTCTGCTGTTGCGATTGTAATGTTTTTTTCAAGCAATAATTTACAAACCACATCTTTTAAAGCTTCTTTTTTTTGAGAATAGATATGCCGTCCAAAACGGTCAAACATCAATTTCTCATATTGGTCCAATAAATCATTCATTTTATTTTCATTTGTTCCATTAGCAGTGATCCGAATTTGAACTTCGCCCATTTTTGCATAGGTCGCAATGGTCGGGTTATCTTGGCTATCAATAATATCAAGCAGCCGATCTTCGACTGCTGATTCGCCAATATCTGACAAATTATAATAGCGAGAGATTACCCTTTGATTCTCTTTCTTCCAAATTAGTGGAACAACTAATTGCTCAAAAAGATGAATCATTTCACTAGGTGGACCAGGAAGCATAATAATTTGTTTGCCGGATTCATCAAGTAAAATCCCCGGAGCGGTTCCCCAATCATTGTGAAGGACCAAGACATTTTCAGGAACAAGTGCTTGTTTAAGATTATTGACCGTTAACGGGTACTCTCGATTAGCAAAATAGGCAAGGATATCTTTTTTAACCTGTCGATCCTCGATTAATCGGCGATTAAACATTTTAGCAATAATTTCCTTGGTCAAATCATCCTGTGTCGGGCCGAGTCCACCGGTAGTAATAATCAGATCACTGCGCTCAAAAGCAATCTTAACCGCTTTTTCTAACCGTTCAGGGTTATCACCAACCGTTGTATGATAGTGGACTCGAATGCCTAAAAGAGACAATTCTCTCGATAAGTACTGAACATTGGTATTAAGTGTATCTCCGACTAAAAGCTCAGTACCAACAGAAATTAATTCACATTTCATTCCCTTTTCCCTTCATTTTTTTAATCGTTTTATACCTGTGCTTTCTTTACATGGAGCGAAAAACTTTTTTATTAAGCATTAAATAATCAATTCCAGAGATCATTGTTAAAATCGTTGCAATCCAAATCATAATTGTCCCCATCGGAATATTTAAAAGTGAAAACGGCCAGTTGTTAAAAAGAATAATCACAATGGCAATCATTTGGGATACCGTTTTGGCTTTACCCCATTTACTTGCTGCAATTACAATCCCATCAGACGCTGCTAATGTTCGCAAGCCAGTAATGGCAAATTCTCTAGCAATAATAATAATAACCATCCAAGCTGGTACTGATCCTAGCTGAACAAAGCAAATTAAGGCCGAACAAACAAGCAGTTTATCAGCTAGTGGATCCATAAATTTACCAAAATCAGTAATTAAATTTCGACTGCGGGCTAAATAACCGTCAAGGGTATCGGTTAGGGCTGCGACAATGAAAAGAACGGCTGCAATGGGCTGATGGTAAGGAAAATCAATGAGTAATACGGCCACAAAAATCGGTATCATAATAATACGTAACATGGTAATCTTATTGGGTAAATTCATTTGATACATCTCCAATCAAATCATACTCTAAGGTGTTGATTATTTTTACGGGAATCATTTCCCCTACTTTAAGCACCTTATCCGGGCTTTCTATTATAACTAAACCATCAATTTCTGGTGCATCACCATAGAAGCGTCCATAATAAGTGTCCCCATCTTGGTCTTCAATTAATACATCTAGAACCTTTTTTAAAAAGCGTTCTTTATTACGTCTAGAAATTTCTTGCTGGACAATCATAATCTGATCATAACGTCTTTCTTTTTCTGCTTGGTCAATTTGGCCTTTAAAATTTGCTGCTTTTGTTTTTTCTTCTTGAGAATATTTAAACACGCCAAGATGGTCAAAATTGTAATGGTCAATTTCCTTAAGTAATGCCTGGTGCTGACTAATCGTTTCACCAGGAAAACCAGTAATTAAGGTTGTTCGTAAAACCGCTTCCGGTAAGTTTGTTCGAATCTTTTTTAAAATTGTTTCAATTTGTTCCTTTTTCATTTTTCGACCCATTTTTTTCAAAATTGCCGTTTCAGTATGCTGTAATGGGATATCGAAATACTGACAAATTGTCGGATATTTTTTTACCACCTCCAATAATTCACTCGTAACACCTTCTGGATATAAATAAAGCATCCGAATCCATTTAAAATCAAAGCTTTGAGCAATTTTTTCAAGCAATTTTGCTAAGGATTTATTTCCTTCTAGATCTTTTCCATAGGGAGCAATATCCTGTCCAATTAATATAATTTCAAGGATACCCTTTGAGTGTAAATAGGATAATTCTTCTAAAATATCTTCCTGTTTTCGGCTTCGGTAGGAACCACGAATAGAAGGAATTGCGCAATACGTACAGGCATGATCACACCCTTCACTGATGCGTACATAGGCGGTCTTACTATCTTTTTTGACAAAGCGTTTTATATTCTTTGCATAATCATGGTCAATATGGTCGATATAATTCTTTTGAGTTCCTTTTATAGCCTCCAAAATTTGATCAAATTGACCAACGCCGACAAAAGCATCAATTTCTGGAATTTCTTCTTTTAATTCGACGTGATAACGCTGAGCCATACATCCTGCCACAATCAGGGTTTGACATTTTGCTGACTCTTTTAGTTTAACATAATCTAGGATATAATCAATAGATTCTTCTTTTGCCTCATCAATAAAACAACAAGTATTGATAATAATAATCTGGGCTTCTTTGGGATTATCGACTAAAATTTGAGCCTCTTGATCAAGAAGGCCAGCCATTAATTGAGAATCAATGGTGTTTTTATCGCAGCCAAGTGTCGTAATATGAATATTTTGCATAATATCCTTTCTATTTTTTATCATTTATGATGGTTTATTTTGATAATCATCCTCATTAACAAGGATTTGACGTGGTTTGCTGCCATTGGGCCCAGAAATAAGTCCCCGATCCTCAAGTTCATCAACAATCCGTCCCGCTCTGGCATAACCGACTTGAAGTTTCCGTTGGAGCATTGATGTTGAGATTTGATTATATTCAAAACCAAGAGCCATTGCTTCTTCAGTTAATACATCGCCAGATTTTTTAGCAATTTTTTGTTCCGGTTCTTTATCAATGGCTTCTTCAATTTCTTCATCAAAGACCTGTTTTTCAGGCTTAATGGCTTCAATAACCCGGTTAATTTCACCATCAGATACATAAGTACATTGGGCCCTAGTCGGTTTTGATTGGCCGACTGGAAAATAAAGCATATCGCCTTTTCCAAGCAGTTTTTCAGCCCCACCACTATCTAAAATTGTTCGTGAATCGACATTCGATGTCACTGCAAAGGCAATTCGTGAGGGAATATTGGCTTTAATAAGACCAGTAATAACATCCACTGATGGTCGTTGCGTGGCAATAATTAAATGAATCCCACAAGCTCTGGCTAATTGGGCAATTCGACAAATAGCATTTTCACATTCTTTTGGAGAGCTAATCATTAAATCGGCTAATTCATCAATCACAATCACAATCCGTGGTAATTTTTTCCCTCCTGCGTTTTTGACTACTTCATTATAGCCATCAATATCTCGCACTCCTGCTTCTTTAAAAAGCATATAGCGATCGGTCATTTCTTTTAAGCCCCAATTAAGGGCATAGGCTGCTTTCTTAGGATCCGTTACGACTGGAATCAAAAGATGAGGAATATCATTGTACTGGTTTAATTCCACCATTTTAGGATCAATCATAATAAAACGAAGATCATCTGGCGACGACTTATAAAGAAGGCTGATGATAATACTATTAATACAAACACTTTTACCCGACCCGGTTGCCCCAGCAATCAAGACATGGGGCATTTTAGCAATATCGCCAATGATCCCTTCACCTGAAAGAGTTTTTCCCAGTCCAAAGGTTAAGGGACTCTCGGCTTTTTTAAAGGCTGGGCTTTCAATAATCTCACGTAGTCCGACAATTTCCGATACTGCATTGGGTACTTCGATGCCCACTGCTGCTTTTCCCGGAATGGGAGCTTCAATTCGAATATCTGAACTGGCTAAGGCCAAGGCTAGATCATTTGATAAATTAACAAATTTACTGACCTTTACCCCAGCGTCGAGTTCGAGTTCAAAGCGGCTAATACTTGGACCGACATTGACTTCAATGATTTTAGCCTTTACCCCAAAATTTTCAAGGGTTTTTTCAATAATCTTTGCTTTTTTTAAAACATCATTTTTTTTTGATTTTTTTTTAGCTAGTAAAGGGTTCAATAAATCAAGAGAAGGATGAACATAGCTTTCTTCATTGAGGGCATTAATCAAATCAGATGGCTTTGACGGTTCTTTACCACTTGCATCAATTGGAATGGGATCCATAAAAGAAGAAATTTGAGCCGGTTGAGCTGTTTTTCTCGCAATTTCTTGGTCAAAGCCAAAAGGATCTTGGTCTTTTTTCTTTTCCTTTGGGCTTAGCTCTGCTAGTGGTTCAAATAAGCCTTTTTGTTTGTCTTTTTCAACTGTTTCATCTTCTAAATCATCAAGGGCTTTAAATAAATGAGTATCATCATTGTGATCACTTATCGCTGGGATAAAGGTTGTTTCTGAAGTCCGATTTCTGGTTGCCTCTGCTTCTTCTTTAATCTTCTGCTGTTCTTTTTTTTCTTCAATCTTTTTTTTGATTTTTTCTTTTAGCGGGTCTTGTGTTTTTTGCCATTCTTTTAGTTTATACCAATAATTTTTTAAAACATTTCTAAAGATAATCACCAATGTAGCCGCTGATATAAGTGTAATAAGTAAAATCGTGCCCTTTACTTCAAAGAGCCAGATCAATGCTCTAGTCAAGAGAATACCAATGATTCCACCATGTTGGCCATACTTGGCCCAAGAAAAAAGTTCTATTAATGAATAGTCCATAAGATTAGGAGCATTAATGGTAAAGCCAATCATTATGTTAACCAAGAGAATAATAGCCAGTAAAAAAGAAACTTTTAAGCCGTCGATTTTATTCAATGCCAAAAAAATACCTAAAACAACTAAATAGGCGCAAACAAATAAGGTCGTCGCACCAAAAAGATATTTAAAGGCAAAACTAATCCCATCACCTAAAACACCGGCAGAAAAGCTGATATAGGCGAAAATTGTAAATAATCCTAAGACAATTAAAAAAACACCCAAAAACAATTGCCGTCCTCTTAAGCTAGAAGCATTTTTAGGCGGTTTTTGTCTTTTTGTTTTATTATTATCTAAATTATTATTTTTTGTTTTATTTGTTTGTTTCCTTACCATTCTTCTCCATCCTAAGAAATAAGTAGTCTTTGCTTTTATAAAGGATAAAGGTGCAGTTACCTGCACCTTTATCCTCATCATTTCTATCGGTACAGTCATTTAAAAATTTCTTTTGACCGTTTATTTTTTACCGGTATGTCCAAAACCACCAGCTCCTCTAATCGTCTCTGTCATTTCTTCAATTTTCTTAACTTGTAAAAATTCACACCTTAAATAATTTGAAAAAATCATTTGGGCAATCCGCTCACCAGCTTGCAGATGATAGGGTATATCAAGTAAGTTTATCATTGGAACCTTAATTTCACCTCGATAATCAGAATCAATGGTGCCAACACCATTAACCAAGGAAATCCCATGGTTAACCGCTAATCCGCTTCTAGCCCGAATTTGTGCTTCAACACCTTGCGGCAATTCAATATAAAGGCCAGTTGGGATACTATATACTTTTTTAGGCAGAATATAAATCGGTTCGGTAACATCAGCACGAATATCCATTCCCGCTGAACCCTCGGTTTTATACTCTGGTAGCGGAAACCTTGATTTTGTATAAACTTTAACCAGGCATGTTTTCATGGTTTCTCCTATTATTCTTTTGGTAAGACTGCTTTTCTTGATAAATTAATCCGTCCTTGACCATCTATTTCCATTACTTTTACCTTTACTTCATCACCAATATTAAGAACATCTTCTACTTTTTCTACCCGACTATGGTCTAATTTTGAAATATGAACGAGTCCATCCTTATCACCAGGTAATGATACAAAAGCACCAAAATTCATGATCCGGACAACCGTCCCCATTAAAATCTCACCAACTTCTAATTCACGAACAATGTTTTCAATAATTTCTTTGGCTTTATTAGCTGATTCTGTATCGACCGAGGCAATAAATACCTTCCCATCGTCTTCAATATCAATTTTTACACCAGTTTCATCAATGATTTTATTAATTACCTTGCCACCGGAACCAATAACATCTCTAATTTTTTCCGGTTTAATTTGCAAGATAATAATTCGTGGCGCATAAGGGGATAAATCCTCACGGGGTTTTTCTATTTCTTCGTTCATAATTCCAAGAATATGAAGCCTCCCAATTCTCGCTTGTTCTAAGGCTTCTGTCAAAACAGCCTTATCAATCCCATCAACTTTAATATCCATTTGAATGGCTGTGATTCCTTTTTTCGTCCCAGCTACTTTAAAGTCCATATCGCCTAAGGCGTCTTCCATCCCTTGGATATCAGAAAGAATGGCAACTTTTTCATCTTCTTTAATCAAACCCATGGCTATGCCCGCTACTGAATCTTTTAAGGGTACGCCCGCTGATAAAAGAGATAAAGAACTTCCACAAACACTCGCTTGAGAACTTGAACCATTGGATCCTAGAACTTCAGATACCACTCGAATGGCATAAGGAAAATCTTCTTCTGAGGGTAAAACAGGGAGTAAGGCTTTTTCTGCCAAAGCCCCATGGCCAATTTCTCGTCTTCCTGGACCACGAGATGGTCTGGCTTCACCAACACAATAAGAAGGAAAATTATAATGATGCATATAACGTTTCGACTCGTCATTTGATAAACCATCTAACATCTGCACATCTCCTAATACCCCTAAGGTCACCACTGATAAGACTTGGGTTTCTCCTCGCGTAAATAAACCTGAACCATGAGGTCTAGCTAAATAATCAACCTTAGCTGTAACTGGCCGAATTTCATCCATTTTTCGATTATCAGGGCGAATCCCTTCCACCAATATAAGCTGGCGAATTTCTTTTTTGACGATCGAAGTAAGGACATCATCAATATCACTCGCTAGGTCAGGATAAATTTCTAAGAAATGAGCTTTAATTTCTTCTTTTGCCTGGTCCATATTCTCTTGTCGTTCTAATTTATCTTTTGTCATTACCGCATCTTTAATACGATCTTTTGTATATTCAATTACTTGAGCTTTTAATTCGTCACTTGGAACCGCCAGTTGATAATCTTTCTTTTCGACCCCAACGGCTTTAATAATCTCGTCTTGAAAAGCACAAATTTTAATAATTTCCTCATGCGCCTTTAGAATCCCGGCAAGGATAATTTCTTCGGATACTTCATTGGCCCCTGCTTCCACCATCATAATTGCATCTTTCGTTCCTGATACAATAAGGGATAAGTCTGACATTTCCCGTTCTGCTTCGTTAGGATTGATAATATATTTTCCATCAATGTATCCTACCGCTACTGCTCCAGTCGGTCCATTAAAGGGTATATCTGAAATCGATAAAGCTATGGAAGATCCAATCATCGCTGCAATTTCAGGGGCATTATCCTGATCCACTGACATAACCGTCGTAATGACTTGCACATCATTTCTAAATCCTTTGGGAAATAAGGGTCTGATCGGGCGATCAATTAAGCGAGAGGTTAAAATCGCTTTTTCGGTCGGCCGCCCTTCACGTTTAATAAAGCCACCAGGAATCTTACCTACTGAATATTGCTTTTCTTCATAATCAACACTCAAAGGGAAAAAATCCATTCCTTCCCTTGGCTTTTTTGATGTCGATGCCACTGCTAAGATTTCTGTTTCACCATAACGAATCATCGCTGATCCTCTTGCGAGATTGGCAACTTCACCAATTTCCACTATAAATGGTCTTCCGGCAATTTCTGTTTCAAATATATTCATTCTGCTCTCTCTTTCTATTTTTACATTAGTTGGTCTAAGAAGGACAATTTCTTGCTAATATTTAAAAAAAAGAGGCGGATTACGCCGCCTTTTTATTTTCTCAAGTTTAATTGTTGGATCAATTCGCGGTATTTAAAGACATCTTTATTTTTAATATACGTTAATAATCGTCTTCGCTGTCCGACAAGTTTAAGTAATCCTCTTCGTGAATGATGGTCTTTTTTATGTATCTTTAAATGATTATTTAAATCATTTATTCGTGCTGTCAATAAGGCAATCTGGACTTCCGACGAGCCACAATCACCTTCATTTAACTGGTACTTCTTTACAATTTCTGCTTTTTGTTCTTTTGTTATCATTATTTTCTCCTTTTTTTTACTAATTACCATTAACCGCGTAATTTGTTGGAGTAACAAAAAACCCAGTAAACGGCTACTAACTTAAAAATCATAACATAGTTTAACCCTAATGTAAATGAGAAATATCTTTTTCTCCATTAGCAATTACCTGATTCATTGTCTCTTCATGGATATAATTATTTTTAATCCACTCAATATCGTAATTAACCTGTTTAATTAAAGCATCTAAATTTTCAAATTTAATTTCATTTCGGATTTTTTTTAAAAATTCAATACTTAAGGTCTGACCGTAAATTTCTTTATTAAAATCATAAATATAAGTTTCAATACTAAAAGGATGTTTTTCAAAGGTTGGATTAAAGCCTAAATTGGTTAGTCCGTGATAGCAACAATGATTATAACAAACCCGTGTATAATAAACGCCCGTATTAGGCAAAATTCGTTTTTTTTCTAATTTTATATTAGCTGTTGGAAAACCAAATCCACGGCCAAGTCCTTTTCCCCGAATAACTTTTCCTGAAAACCCATAATAACGGCCCAAAAAAGCAGCCACTTCTTCAACCTGTCCACAAGAAATTAATTCTCGAATAAAGGTAGAGCTAACCAGTTGCTTGCCTACCACACAAGGTGATACTATTTTAACAAAAAAATTATAAATCGCTCCAAGTTTTTCTAGAAGCTCAGTCGTTCCTTGGCCTTTATAACCAAAATTATAATTATATCCGACAATAAGACCTTTAACATTATAACGTTTTAATAAATAGTCTGTGACAAATTCTTCTGGCGATAATTTCATTAGTTGTTCATTAAACTTATTTAAAAAAACAAAATCAATGCCAAAATCTTTAATCAGTTTTTTCTTTTCATCATTTGATGTAATCAGCCATGGCGAATATTTAGGAAATATAAGCTCTAAAGGATGTTCTGTAAAAGTCATTACGCCTGTTTTATAGCCCGTTTTTGCGCGCAATTTTAGGGCTTCTTTTAATAACGCCTGATGACCTAAATGGACACCGTCAAAAAAACCTAATACTAATATAAGTGGTTCATTTTGATACTCCGCTTTCATAATCTGCCTCACAATATTTTTATCGGTTTAATATAGTTTTCATCCTGATCTTGAGTAAATTTTCCTATCCCGATAAAATCAGAATTATCATAAAGCCTAATTATCTCATTATATTCAAAATCTTCAAATGATTGCTCAACATTCCAATGATAAAGTTTATTGCCATTTTTTAAAAACCGTTTCCCTTGTTCTGTCGCTCTGGCTATTTTATACTGATTAAGTGAAGATTCCATGGGGATCAAGACATTAGCTTGGGGATCTTTTAATAGACGTAATTGTAGCTCATCCAGTGTTTTAGCATTTTCCAAACAAAAATCTCCGACCCGTTTACGCACCAAGCTTTTCATCGTTCCATAATTATCGAGTTCTCTTCCAATATCAGCACAAAGCGTCCGGATGTAGGTACCCTTTGAGCAAGTTACTTCAATCGTCGCTTCTTGCTTGCTTTCATCAAAATTAGATAATATAATTTTTCTAATCCTTACTTCTCGCTCAGGGATATCAACTTCCTTGCCTTCACGGGCATACTCATATAACTTTTTCCCATTTATTTTAATAGCCGAATAAATAGGCGGTTTTTGAAGAATTGTCCCGGTAAACTTTTTAAGAGCTTCTCTTAAATCAGCTTCTTTAATTGATGATTTTTTTTCACGGAGAATTTTCCCGCTAATATCAAGAGTATCTGTTTCCTTGCCAAAAATAAGGACGGCCTGATATACTTTTTCATGGTCTGTGATATACTCTGCTAATTTTGTTGCTTTTCCTACACATAAAACAAGAACACCTTCTGCATCGGGATCAAGGGTTCCTGTATGTCCGATTTTTTTTATCTTTAAAATTTTTCGAGCCCGAAAAACAACATCATGAGATGTCATTTTTTTTTCTTTCCGAATAATTAAATAGCCATCATTTATTTTCATTCATTTCACTCTGTTTACGGTAGACTTCCATCAATTCCTCTTTAAGTACCTCGATATCTCCTGAATAAGAAAAACCAGCTGCACGTTCATGACCGCCGCCATGATACTTTAAAGCCATTTTATGGATGTCATAAGGGTATCTTGCTCTTAAAGAAACGCGGTATTCACCTTTTTTGATTTCTTTTAATAAGGCGGTCATTGCCACACCAATCGTATTTTGCCCAATATTGGCAACATCATCACCAATATTAATGGAACCCCCATAATGTTCAATTGTCTCATAGCGAAGAACCATAAAGGCAATCGGTAAATTATCAAGTATTTCTAAAGAACGAATAGCAGCTCCGGTCATTTTCATCTGCTTTAAATTTTTTTCCTTATGTAAAACTTTTGATAATGCCGAAAAATCATCTTTAATTTGATAGAGTTCACTGAGAATTAAATGGGTATCAGCAGTAACATTTGAAAATTGAAAACTTCCCGTGTCAGTTGAAATGCCGGTAAAGGTTGCATCAGCCATTTCATCATCAATGGTGATACCCAATAATTTTACAATTTGAAAGGTAATCTCAGCTGTTGCACCGGTAATTTCAATAAAATTCAAATCACCATAAGCTTGGTTGCTTTTATGATGATCGATCACTAGTTTCTTTTTAAAGTTTGGCATTTGTGCCGGTTTGTGGGCGAAAATTTCAGTTGAACAATCCAGAAAAATAATCAGATCATAGTCTTTGGCCAATTTTTGATTAAAATACTTTATTTCCTCAAAAAACTGTAATTTATCTTCTAATGGCAAATCAATATAATAATCAACTTCCTTATTTAATTTTTTAAGGCCCTTACCTAAGGTAATCACTGAACCGATTGCATCGCCATCAGGTTTTTGATGGGTTAATATCAAAAACCGCTGATTTTCTTTTAATGCCTTTAAAATTTCATTAGGAATTTTTTTCATTATCTTCTGTCTTTTCTTTTTTTATCTTTAAATCCTTTAGGATGGATTCAATATGCATACCATATTCAACCGAGTTATCAAGTTCAAACTTTAGGGCTGGGACAGAATGAAGTTTGATGGTAGCCCCTAAATTTGATCTTAAAAAACCGCTAGCATGATCTAATGCCTCAAGCACTTTCTTTTTCTGATCTTCTTCACCTAAAATACTGACATATACCGTTGCCGTTTTTAAGTCAGGTGTCGCTTTTACCTGGGTAATGCTAACATTATTATCAAGGATTCGAGAATCTTTGATTTTTTGCTGAAGGAGTAAACTCAACTCTCTTTGAATTTGTCCATTAATTTTCTCTCTTCGATGAGATGCCATATCAATTCCTCCTTATATTCATTCTGCCTTTAATTTATCGTTCTATTTTTTCATTTCTAAAGGCTTCTATATTATCTCCGACTTTAATGTCATTAAATTTTTCAATACTAATAC
Organism: uncultured Lachnospiraceae bacterium; assembly: GCA_964545675.1. Taxonomy (GTDB): domain Bacteria; phylum Bacillota; class Clostridia; order Eubacteriales; family Eubacteriaceae; genus Acetobacterium. The sequence goes on from CAZJGM010000043.1 coordinate 13,399, forward strand.
CACATTCGTAGCCAGTATTAACTTCTTTAACATCATCTTTAAATCGCCGTAATGAGGCAATCTTACCTTCAAATACAACAATTCCATCACGAATAATTCGAACCTCATCATTTCTTCTTATTTTACCATCAGTCACATAAGAGCCAGCGACAGTTCCACCACTAGGAATTTTAAAGATATCACGAATTTCTGCATTCCCAACAACTTTTTCCTTAAATTCTGGAGCTAACATCCCTTCCATGGCTTTTTTTACATCATCGATAGCATCATAAATAACCCGGTATAAGCGCAAATCAACCTCTTCAGTATCGGCAAGTTTGATCGCGTTTTTATCAGGACGAACATTAAATCCAATAACAATGGCATTGGCCGTTGCTGCTAGCATTATATCTGTCTCATTAACGGCTCCAACAGCACCGTGAATAACATTAATTCGAACGGCTTCATTATCCAATTTTTCAAGGGATTGCTTAATCGCTTCAATCGAACCTTGGACATCAGCTTTAATAATGATATTAACATCTTGGATATTACCATCTTGAATTTGATTGAATAAGTCATCAAGAGAAACATTGCTTTTCCGCTGTCGTTCACCCTTTTGTTGGTCTTTGCGTTGGTCAGCTAATTGGCGGGCTTCTTTCTCATTTTCAATCACAATAAAATCATTACCTGCTTCTGGAATTTCTGCTAAACCGGAAATTTCAACCGGTGTCGATGGACCTGCTTTCTTAAGTCGTCTGCCTTGATCATCAATCATGGTTCGGATCTTGCCATAGGTCGTTCCAGAAATAATGGAATCCCCAATTCTTAAGGTTCCTTGTTGGACCAGTAAGGTTGCTACTGGACCCTTTCCACGCTTAACTTGGGCCTCTATAACCGTTCCCCTTGCTTCACGACATGGGTCGGCTTCGAGTTCTTCCATTTCGGTAGCTAAAATAATCATCTCTAATAACTTATCGATATTTTCATTATTTTTTGCCGATACGGGCACAGCAATTGTTTCACCACCCCATTCTTCAACAACAAGTCCATATTCTGTTAATTCTTGTTTAACACGCTCAGGATTGGCTGCTGGCTTATCAATTTTATTAATGGCTACAATAATGGGGACCTCTGCTGCCTTAGCGTGATTAATTGCTTCAATTGTCTGAGGCATGACTCCATCATCGGCGGCAACCACTAATACGGCGATATCAGTAATTTGGGCACCCCGAGAACGCATGGCCGTAAAGGCTTCATGACCTGGTGTATCGATAAATGTAATGGCTTCCTTATTGATGTAAACGGTATAAGCCCCAATATGTTGGGTAATTCCACCCGCTTCATTAGAAATAACATTGGTTTTTCTTATTTGATCGAGAAGCGATGTTTTACCATGGTCAACATGGCCCATAACGGTCACAACAGGGGGCCGTTTAATGGCATTTTCACATTCTTCTTCATCGTATTCTTCTAATATTTTTAAAACCACATCTTCAACTTTGATTAATTCAATTTCTTTACCGAGTTCCAAGGCAACCAAAGCCGAGGTATCAAAGTCAATTTCTTGGTTAATTGAGGCCATAGTTCCGGCCATCATCAAGGTTTTGATAATATCAGTTACTCCAACATCAAGAATATCTGCTAGTTCGCCAACAGTAACGATTTCGGGAACTTCATATACTTGATTTTCAACGACCGATTTTTTCTTTTCATCTTTAAGGCGTTTATAAACGCTTCGAGATGTTTTTTCTTTTTTACTATGGTCTCTTACCTTCGGAGGTGTAGTTTGATTTGGGTTTCTTTTCTTCTGCGTTGATTTCTTTTTATTATCGGTTTTTGGCACATTCTTTTGAGCTTGCCCCTTGTTTTGGCCATCCTTTTT
>CAZJGM010000044.1:0-15131 GCA_964545675.1 uncultured Lachnospiraceae bacterium
CCTCCCGTCCCTAATTTAGAATTAGAGCTTCCGGCCGTCTTCATAACTGCCTGATCAATCTGATGAACGGTTTGAATTAAACGGGCATCTTTATTTTCAAAGGGATTCTGGTCGTATAAACCATCAACATCTGAAAGGACAATTAAGAGATCCGCTTGAATAAGGTCGGCCGTCATTGCCGATAAAATATCATTATCGCCAAAGATTTCTTCTTGTATTTCATCCGTTGCGATGCAGTCATTCTCATTAACAATGGGAATAATCCCCTGGTCAATCAAAGCATTAAATGTATTTACGGCATTATTTCGCTTGATTGCATGCTTAAAGACATCCTTTGTTAATAAGATTTGCCCTACTGTTTGATTATACTCATCAAAAAATTTATGATAGACCTGCATCAACAGCCCCTGACCAACAGAGGCTGCAGCTTGCTTATCTTTAAGGCGTTTGGGTCTTTCCTTAAGACCCATCCGGTTCATTCCTGCTCCAATGGCTCCAGAAGAAACTAACACCATCTGCTTGCCACTATTCTCTAAATCCGTCATCACTCGTGCTAAACGATCTAATTTCTTAAAATCCAAGGTCCCATTAGCATGAGTGACTGAGGTCGTTCCCATTTTTACGACAATTCTTTGTGCTTCTTTCACACGATTTCGCATTTTACACTCCTGTTCGATGATCTTAAATTAATATTATATCAAAGAAAGGCCAAAGCTCAAAACTTTTTTAACTACACCCTGTTGTTGTTCCACAATCTAGACAAACCTTGCAGGTTCCATTACGCATTAAGCGGTCACTTCCACAGTGACTACAGACTTCCCCATAAAGCATTTCACCCTTAATATCCTTATGATAGCCCTTTGTTGCTTCCATTCGATCGGAAACAATATTAAGGCTAGCCTTATCGTTCATTACTTTAAAATCTTTTGGTTTCACCTGACAATTGGAAAAATCACCGTGTTCAATATCAATTACCTTACTCATCAAATCAGAAATCGATGAAGCAAATTTAATATAAGGATGACGAGACACAAATCCTGATGGTTCATATTTTTGTCCCCGCAGCATTTTTGAAATCTTATCCGGAGGTATATGATACTGGAGCATATTGGATATTGATTTAGAAAGAGAGGCTAAGAGTCCCTTAACGACAGTCCCTTCCTTATCAGTTGAGACAAATATTTCTGAAATACTCCCATCCTCATAAAAGCCAATGGTAATATATAATTCAATATCACCAATTTTAGCAGCATGGGTTCGGCTTAAACGCATTCCCCCTGGCCGGATACGGGTTGGGCCCTTCTTTTGGTCTTTTCTCGCTAAATCGAGTAACTCCTGATAAGAATACTCTTCAAGAGAACGCTCACGGTCATCAGCCATGCCCGAACTTAAGGGTTGTGAGGCTTTGCAATTATCACGATAAATAGCAATCGCTTTGGTGCCGGTCGCATAAGCAAGTAAATGGATCCGCTCGACATCGTCAACACTTGCATCATTGGTCAGATTAACCGTTTTTGAAATAGCCCCACTGATTGTCGGTGTAATGGCGGATACCATTAAAACATGACCCATGGGGGGAATCAGATTAGCGGTATCAAAAACCCTCAAATGCTCCTCTTTAATATAAGGTGCTTGAGCCAAGCCCTCATGTTTGAAGTAGCCGCGATCATCTTTCTCGAGCAGATAGGATAAAATATCACGAATCTCGTTTTCCTTGTAACCCAGATTGATTAAAGCTTTCTCAATCACCGGATTAACCATTTCCATTGAACCGCCACCGATTAATTTTTTAAAAACAACATGATTGTAAAAAGGTTCGATTGATGTCGACCCACAATCCATAGCAAAAGAAATTGTTCCCGTTGGTGCAATAACCGATACCTGGGCATTTCGATAACCATTTTCCATCCCTACTTCTTCAGCAATTTCCCAGCTATTAATTAAAGCCTTGCTAATCCTATCAAAACCCATTTCTTCTAACAAGCTATGATTTATTTCCATCGGTTTATAATTTAATTTTTCATAATCATCGGTTCGTGCCCCTGCGACGCGACTATGGTTTCTAATGACTTTCATCATATAGGGCTTATTGATCTCAAATTTGGCAAATGGACCCACTTTCCCGGCCATCAAAGCCGAAACGTGGTAAGATGTACCTGTTAAGAGTCCGGTTAGCGATGCGATCAGATTACGGCTTTCTGAAGAATCATAAGGATAACCAAGGGCCAAGACAAGTGAGGCAGCATTAGCAATGCCAAGACCTGTCGTCCGAAATAAATAACTTTTTCGGGCCACATCTTTGGTTGGAAATTGTCCCCAATAAATAGAGGCCTCAAGGGCACATTGAATCAGCCTTATTAAATGGACATAAGAATCAACATCAACACAACGATTTTTATTATCATAAAATTTAAAAATATTAATTGATGCTAAATTACAAGCTGTGTCGTCTAAAAAAGCATATTCTGAGCAGGGATTGGTAGCATTAATACGATTAATCTTTTCGTTAATATTACCATTTTCACCGGCTGGACAAGTATGCCAGGCATTGAAATGATCATCGAATTGAATGCCGGGATCGGCACATTCCCAAGCTGCCTGATTGATACTATCCCACAATTCTTTTGCTGGAACCTCACGACCAACACAATCATCAACTCGTCCCTTTAATTCAAATAAATGTTCCGGTTCATTTTTTAAATTAAGGACCGCCTCCATAAAGGTTCGATTTAGACGAACCGAGTTATTGCTATTTTGACCACTTACCGTTTGATAAGCTTCCCCGTCCATGGATAAATCATAGCCTAATTTGCCAAGATCGCGAACCTTATTTTCTTCTTTGACTTTCCAATTGATAAAGGTATCCACTTCAGGGTGATCTATATCGACAATAACCATTTTAGCTGCCCGTCTAGTGGTCCCACCCGATTTAATGGCCCCAGCATTGCGGTCAAGCCCCTGTAAAAAGCTCATCATCCCTGAGGATTGGCCACCACTGCTTAGGCTTTCGTTAATGCCTCTAAGGCTTGAAAAATTAGTCCCAACACCAGACCCGCCCTTAAACAGCTTGGTTTCGCTAACATAATGTTCCGAAATCGATCGTTCACCTAAAAGGCGATCCTGAATTGATAGAATAAAACAAGCACTGGCTTGAGTCCGGCTATAGCGGTCATGCGATTCTTTAACTTGGCCAGCCTCTTCATCAAAATAGTATAAATAATCCTTTGAACCAGAGATATCATAGCTTCTTTTTAAACCGGTATTAAACCATTGGGGTGAATTAGGTGCCCACATTTGCATAAGAAAAGCATAAACTAATTCATCATAATAAATTTGCCATTCCTCTTGCGTCTCTATTAGGCCTTCTTCTTTTAAGGCATCTGCCCAAAATCCGACCATCCGATCAGCAATTTCTCGCATACTGCACTCATGACCTCGATCATTAGGAACACCTTTCCGTCTAAAATATTTTGTCGCAATAATATTACAAGCATTTTGAGAATAATGGCTTGGGAATTCCAAATCCTTCATTTCAAAAATAATTTCTCCTGTTTGAAAATTATTAAGTGTTACATCGACCACTTGCCATTGAAATAAATCGTATACCGTTTTTTCGCTTTGCTCAAGTTCTTTGGTAAATACTCGTTTAAATACATCTTTTAATTCTTTCAATTAATATAATCCTCCTTTTGAGTCAAATACACTATATAGTAATTGCTTGTCTATTATACGCCCACATATAGTATATTTCAAGATAAAATCCAGATACTTTTAGGCAGGAATTTCATCTCATAAATAAAAGGCCTTACAGGGCCTCTTAGATGCAAAAATCTATTTTATAACCACCAGTAAAGGTATTTTTTTGATACGTTTAAGGCTTCTTTTTTTTACTCTTATCCATCGATACTTTTTGTCCGATCTTACTTTCTCTTTTTTGGATAATTCGGCCAATATTCTTTCGATGTTGGAACAAACTGAAAAAACACAGAATAAAGGCAAAAATAATTTCATAAATCGGACGCCCCATAACGATTGTTAAAATAAAGAAGGACGTTAAGCCAACCATTGATGTCAATGAAACCATTCGCCAAAAATAAAGAACTGCTAAGCCAATAACAATAGCAATCAGTGCCAATCTCCAATCATAGGTTAAAAAGACCCCAAAAGAAGTTGCTGTCCCTTTTCCACCTCGAAATTGAAGGAGGACTGGCCAATTATGGCCAGCTACCACAGCAATTCCACCCAAAACAATAAACCAATCATTTAAGCCGAGTGCTCGCCCAATTAAAATAATAATTGACCCTTTTAAGGCATCTAAAACAAATACCGGCAAGGCATAGCTTGTTCCCATGACCCGGAGGACATTAGTCGTTCCAGCATTGCCACTTCCATAATTTCTAACATCTTCATTTTTAAACATCTTTACAAAAATATAGGCGAAGTTTAAATTACCAAGTAGATAGGCTCCGATTATATACACTAGTCCCAATAAGAATAACATTTTTTCTACCCCTTATCATCCTTTCATTTTTTCAACCAGACACCTTACCTTTTCTAATACCTTATCAAAATTCTTTTTTTCGTGAGGAAAGGTGCACTCCGAACAATTTTTAACCCCTTTTTCTGTATAGGTAAAATTACCACCACATTCTTTACCTAATGCATATAAGGGACAATAACAAAAAAGACAATTAAAGTCTTCAACCCTCTCGATTTGATGACAAGGGAAATATTCACATTCACAATGTTGAAAAAATTTAAAATTTTCCCCTTTACTCATTAAACAGCATCCATTCCGACTTGCAAGGCTAAAAGATTGAGGTCGACAAATTGTGGCTTAACACTCTTAGTGATGATCTCTTTCCAGTGAATTTCTGTTAAACCCATTAATTTAATAAGTGATCCTAATAAAATCACATTCATAGCTTTGATATTTCCCAGATCTTCAGCCATTTCTCCCGCTTTTATTGCTCGAAGAACTGAAACCTTTGATTTAATTTCTTCAAGGATGCCATCGGGATACTCATTAGCTCCAATAACAACCGACAAGGGAAAAATTTCAGTATCATTAAGAATCATTTTCCCTTCTGGCTTTAAATAATCAATGGCTCGAAGGGCCTCCATTTTTTCAAAGGCAAGGACAATATCAGCACTTCCCACTTCAATTACTGGGGATTCTACCTTTTCACCATAACGAACGAGTGAAGAAACCGACCCACCACGTTGACTCATGCCATGAATTTCACTCATTTTTACATCATAGCCCGCTTCCATCAGCCCTGTTGTTAATATCTTAGCGGCTAAAATAGTTCCTTGTCCACCAACACCAATTAGTACTATATTTTTTACTTCCATTATCTTTCCTCCACTTTGATGGCCCCGACTGGACAAATCTGGGCACAGACTTCACACCCAACACAGACTTCTTTTAAAATGCCTGATTTTTTATTCTCTACATCAAAGACCAAGGCTGGGCATCCTGATTTTAAACATTTTTTACAACCTATGCAAATGTCCCTATCGACAACACAATAATTTTCAAAGGCTCCTGTAAACTCTTCTTTATCTTCCGCAGAGAACCGTTTAAGGGCACAAGGCCAGCGGGTAATAATGACTGCCGGTTCATCGAGCTTAACACCCCATTCAATCGCTTCTTTTACCATATTAAGTTCGTTAGGATCAATTACACAAACGTTTTTTACGCCACAGGCCTTAACCATTGCGCCAATATCAACCGTTGGTACTTCTTCCCCATTCAAATTATAACCAGTACCGGGATTCTCCTGATGACCGGTCATGGCTGTGATGCGATTATCGAGTATAATCGTTAAGGTATTACTATTATTATTTACGACATTAATTAAGCCCGTAATCCCAGAGTGAAAAAATGTCGAATCGCCAATCAGTGAAACAACTCTTTTTTCTTTTTCACCTTTAATTTCAAAAGCTTTTTGAACCCCATGACCACCACTAATGCTTGCCCCCATACAAATCATCGCATCGGTAGCATGATAAGGGGCCATTAAACCAAGTGAATAACAGCCGATATCACCAAAAATCATCAAATCTTTTCGCTTGCCAAGCTCATAAAAGACTCCACGATGAGGACATCCAGCACAAAGTGACGGCGGTCTTGGTAAAAGCATTTTAGGATTTGCTTTTAAGAGAGGGATATTTTCGCCAAAAAGAACCTTGCGAATCCGATCCGGTGTTAATTCACCCATTGTCGGTATCAGTTCTTTTCCAACAACCTTAATACCCGCTGCTTTAATTTCTTTTTCCATAATCGGGTCATTTTCTTCAAAAACATAAACGATATCTTTGTCTTCGGAAAAATTTTTTATTTTTTCCATCGGCAAGGGGTAGGTAAATCCAATCTTTAAATAAGAAGCATTATCACCCAATACTTCTTTTGCATACCGATAGGCAACCCCAGAACCAATCACCCCAATTTTAGAATCATTATCTTCGATATAATTAAAAGGTGTTGTATTGGAATAATCTTCTAATCTTTTAAAATTATCAGCTAATTTAACCTGCATCATTCTTGAAAAACCAGGTAGGGGACAATATTTTTTGATATCTTTTTCATAAAGCTTATCTGGAACTTCGCTGCGTTTGTCACAAGCAACAATCGATTTGGAATGACAAACCCGGGTCGTCATCCGAAAAAGAACTGGCATATCATAAGTTTCACTGACTATAAAAGCTTCTTTGATCATATCTTTTGTCTCTTGACTATCGGAAGGTTCAAAGAGACAAAGCTTAGCATGTCTAGCGTAATTGCGATTATCCTGTTCATTTTGTGACGAATGCATACCCGGTTCATCGGCCGAAATTAAAACCGCCCCGGCATTAACACCTAAATAAGCAAAGGTAAAAAGGGGATCAGCAGCCACATTAACCCCCACATGTTTCATAGCACAAAGACTACGTACCCCTCCGATAGCCGCTCCAGCTACCGATTCAAGGGCTACTTTTTCATTCGGTGCCCATTCTGCAAGTATTTCTTTATAGGTTGACACATTTTCTAATATTTCAGTGCTAGGGGTTCCTGGATAGGCAACGGCATATTTAACCCCTGCCTCCCAGGCCCCTTGGGCCACTGCTTCATTTCCTGTTAATAGTTTTTTCATTTTTTTATTATGACTCCTCTCTTTTATCAAAACAATCCCCACTATGCTGGACTAAAAAAGCACCTAAAATAATGGAATTGTATTTATTTTCTTTTGAATCTGAACGGGATGTTAAAATAATCGGAACACAGGCCCCGATGATGATTCCTGCTACTTGAGATTGCCCCAAATAAGTCATCGTCTTAATAATGGCATTTCCCGTTTCAATATTTGGAACAACAATAATATCTGCATCTCCGGCTACTATTGAATGGTAGCCTTTTATGTCAGCAGCTTCTTTTGAGACAATTAAATCCATGGCCATTGGCCCATCGACGATCACATCATCCCCCCAAAAACTTTGATTCGATAAGGCTTTAAGGTCTGCTGCATCGACTGTTGCGGGCATTTTGGTATTTACTTTTTCTTTTGCTGCTAGTGCGGCGACCTTGATTGGCGAAATACCGAGAACTCGTGCCAATTCAACGGCATTTTCAATAATCATTTTCTTTTTCTCTAAATCAGGATCAATCACCATTCCCCCATCGGTTACCATAAAAAACTTATGATAAGTTGGGATCTTTTGAATCATAATACTGCTAAGCAGTCGACCAACCATCAAGCCCTTCTCTTTATTAATAATTGCTTTTAAAAAGATTGATGTATCAACAAGCCCTTTCATAATAAAATCAGCTTCCCCTTGTCTAACCAGTTCAACTGCTTTCTCACACGATGCTTTTAAATTGTCTGCATGAATCAATCTTATATTGGTATAATCAATTTCATTTTCTTTCATTAATTGATTAATTTTTGCCTGATTTCCAACCAGTATAACTTGAGACAAGACTTCGTCTTTTGCTTTTGAAATAGCTTTTAAAAATTCGCCCTCTTCTGGTGACGCAATAACAAGACTCGGTTTTTTATTTTTTTTTACTGCTTTTTTTATTTCATTGAAATCTCGATACATCAATTTCCTCCTGATCATCAATTCATAACTTTAATTATAACCGAATAAGTCATTATGATAAAGCCTTATTTCCAATGACTTCTATTTTTAAGCTTAAGATAAAATATAAATAGCTTAGAACCGTTAAAGATTCTAAGCTATTTATATTTTTTATTCTAAAATTAAGCACTCTAGCGATTATTTTTTTGATCCTCTTTTAAAGAAGCAATCATTTTGCTATTTAAAAAAGCCTCAATTCGTTTTTTTGCATTTTCTCTTAAGTCATAGTAATAAAGGGAATAATCGCCATTATGCAAGATTCCTAAAGGAAAGTGATCTTGGCCACCAACAATTCGAAAATCTTCAGGGTTGGCTGTACTACAGATGATTACACCACGGTCTTTATCAATTCGGGCATCAGCATAATGAGGAATATCAATGACACCAAGCAATTGACCGTCACTATCTTTTTTTACTAGTCGGGAGCCTAAGCTCATACTAGCTGGGACCCTTATTTGATCACATTTCCATGAAATAGGGTTAATCAAAAGCGAATCAGGTGGAACTGTAATATTTTTCGATCGCATACCTGGTGATTCTGTGTTGTAAGAAATAATAACACCAGTATCCTTTTCACCCGATGCAAATTTTAAATGCGGATTTTCATTCATGTAGGTCTTGCTAACCCCATAACCAATCACATAGGCTGCCACCATCAATTGACCATAGTCTGGATGGTCTTTAAAAATACTTGCCAAAAGAATTAAAAGAAGGATTGACCCTTGCGAGTGACCGGCTAAAATAAAAGGGCGGCCATTATTATAATGGTTCATATAATGCTTAAAGGCATTAAGGGTATCTCTAACAGGACCATCAATAAAGAGATCAATATTATTTTCTTCTTGCTTTACCAAATATTCAAGACTAGCTTGTCGATAATAAGGCACATAATAATTTGCTACTCCTTTAAATACCGATCCTTTATTTAACACATTATCCTTAGCTCTTTTTCGCATCCCTTGATGATTTACCGAACAGATTAAGTCTTCATTTGATTGATTAAAATAAGCTGTTGGATACAAATAAAAGACATCAGCCTTTAAGGATCGATCATCTGAGCAAACCATCCAATTATCAAGATTTCCATAATCTGTTTGCTCTTTTTTTTCAACCATCACTCTTTCCCACTTTCTAAATTCTATCATTCTTAATCAGGCCACTCGATATCGACATTATCAATGATGCCAACAATGGCATTATCAACTGGAATCCGGTCTTGTGGCAATGAACGTTGGGCAGCACTACCTGATACAATTAGGACTAATTCACCAACACCAGCACCTATCGTATCGACTGCTACGCCTACCTGATCATCAAAGATCTCTTCTTTTTTTAAGGCAACAAATGCAAGTAGTTTATACCCTTTTAAGCTTGGATCTTTTTGAGTTGAAACAATATTTCCAATCACCTTTGCTATTAACATCTTATCCCCACCTTCTTTAATTAATCACTTTATCATAACAATAAATCTATTTAAAGGGTCTTTTAACTTTTTAACCACAATTTAAATCATTATGGGGTGAGGCGATAACAGCAGTTGCAACTAATACGCCTTCTTCTAACAATAAATTTTTCGCCTGGTTAATAGCTGATTCAACAGCACCTAATTCGCCAAAAAAAGTGACAATCCCTTTACCACCCATGGCACGTGCCAAACGAATCTCAGCTAATTCAATATTTGCAGCTTTTGCCGCCACATCAGCCGATTTTATGGCAGATGCCGCATCCATTGTTTCAATCATTCCCCAAGATCCCTTTTGATCAACTGCATTTGTAGCTGTTAAGGCTGGTAGTATTGAGGGATGAATATTTGCAATTACAAAACTATTGATGCAATAGGCAGGATCGTAAATTTTTCCCTTTTCAATGGCATTTTTAACCGCACCAATGTCACCTTCAATCATCGTTGTCAATTTTCCCGGGCACAAAATTAAATTTTGAATTAATTTAACATGTCCACTTTTTAACATGCTATCAACGGCTTCCATACCCCGGGCAATACTTCTATATTCTAAAAATCCGATTGTTTTTTTCATTAGCGTCTCCCTATTCTTTAGAAATAATGATTGTTTCATCTGTTAGGTCTTTTATTTGACCATCTATACTTGCAAACAACTGGCTGCCAAGAGTATTTTCTCCTATATTTGCAATTAATTGTCCTTTTTTAACATAGTCCCCAACCATAACGCAAGGAACAGATGATGCACCAATGTGCTGTTTTAAGGGTAAACTTACTGTATCTGGCCGCCAATTTGACCGAATCCAAGATATGGGACTTTTTAATGATTTAATGGCCAGTCTCTCTAATAAGCGATTGGTTGGGATCCTTCGGTAAGGTCTTAAGCGATCAACCGTCACTGCTTTCCCCCGTTCTGGCACCTGTAGACGCTCTTTTAAAAGCAACTCCTTTAACATCCCATTAATTCGTCGTGGTGATAAACCCATTGGGCAGGCAAACATATCACAGGCCCCACACTCTGAACACAGTAAGGCGTTTTGAATATGCCCAAGCGAAACTTGAAAGCCATAACTTGCCGAGACCACAATTTTATTGGGGTTAATATCATATCCCAACAGATTTCTTGGGCATAAATCTGTACATATATGACATTGACAGCAAACGGATGTTGCAATCTTTAACATCTTATCAATGGGTGTTAAGCGGTTAATAATAACCGGATTCATTTCATCTAGTACTAATAAGGCTTTCGTTGTCTTAGTCACTACTTCCGCTTGGCTTTCAACAAGTTTACCCATCATTGGCCCGCCATTAATAATATGGTATTTTGCAATCGTTGGCCCACCGGCAAGCGTTAACATCTCTTTTACACTAACTCCTAATGGCACGCAATATGTTCCCGGATATTTAACATGTCCACCTATAGTAAGCCATTTTTGCGTTAAGGGAAAACCTTCTGCACCCTTCCATAAATTATAAATCGTTTCGACATTAATTACGACAACACCACAATCAAGGGGAATGCCTCCTTGAGGGATTTGTCTTTGCGTTGTTTCATAAACCAATACAACTTCATCACCAGCCGGGTAAAAATCCCCAAGTTTTGCTAATGATAGTTTATCAAACTTTTCAGCAGTTTTTTCAATTTTTTCAATAAGTTCTCTATGTTTTTCCTTAACGCCAATAATCGCCTGTTTTGCACCAAGATTTTTGCGGATATCATCAATAGTATTAATTAATTCTTTTGTGTATTGATCCATCAATACCTGATCAACGCTTATCAAAGGTTCACATTCTGCTGCATTAATAATTAAATATTCAACGTCAGCATTTAATTTAACATGGGTTGGAAATCCCGCACCACCGGCACCAACAATGCCTGATTGATGGGCTATTTGAACGTATTTATTGTCCACTTCATCCTCTCTTCTCTCTTTATTTTAATGAAAATATAGCATCGATCATTTTTTATTACAAAAGACTGTTACATATCTCAATTCGATGTGTAACAGTCCTTTATTCTTTAAACAAATCTGTTATTCGTCTTTTGCCTCAGATGATTTAGGTAAAATCTTCTCAACATCTGTATGCGGCCGAGGAATAACATGGACAGCGATTACCTCACCGACTTTATCAGCAGAATAGGCTCCTGCATCAATTGCTGCCTTAACGGCTCCAACATCGCCTCTAACCATAATTGTTACTAAACCTGAACCGATTTTTTCAACGCCGACTACTGCAACATTTGCAGCTTTTGCCATAGCATCTGCTGCTTCAATGGAAGCAATTAACCCACGTGTTTCAATCATTCCTAATGCTTCATTAATCATCTCATTTTCCTTTCAAATCAATCTCAATTATCTATTTTCACCGCTTCGTACATTAAACTCCTTAATCAACGCGCAGCGTGTTTCGCGTGTGAATGATTTGGGACGTGTTAATCCTTCTCCGGTTGGTCCGGCAATCGTCATCGTTGCATAACCTTCGCCACCAAAACCAACACCACTATAAGATGGACCATTTTTAACCAAAATAGTCGTTTGAATGGCCTTTGCATATTCAGTAATGGTATGAACATCTCGTGAATGAAGAACCGCACTATGGCGTCTTCGACCTTCGATCAAAACAGCTTTCTCAATTCCTTCTTTTACATTTTTAATTCGGACGATAGGAAGAATTGGCATCAGGTATTCTTCCATAACCGTGATATGGTCAGAAGGAACTTCATAAATAATTGTCCGTATTTCATCACCAACTTTAATGCCAATATCTTTTAAAATGAAATTGGCATTTTTTCCAATATACTTCCGATTTACGCCACCATTTTCAGTCGTCACTAAAGCGGTCAATTGATCAATGCTTGCCTGGTCTTTAATTAAATAAGCATTATTTTTCTGCATTTCACTAATTAATAAATCAGTAATGCTATCGATCACTAAAACTTCTTTTTCACCATTACATTGGATGCCATTTTCAAAACTATTTCCGGCAATAATGTCCTTAGCTGCTTTGGGAAGATCTGCTGTTTCATCCACTAATACTGGCGGATTTCCCGGTCCTGCTCCAATTGCCTTTTTGCCCGAAGACAAAACTGCTCGCACAACACCAGGGCCACCGGTAGCAACTAATAAATCTATTTTAGGATGATTCATCATCGCATTAGCATTTTCAATGGTCGCTTCTTTTACCGAGACGAATAGATTAGGTGGACCACCTGCTTCACGAATCGCCTGATTCATTAATTCTAATACTGCATAGGTCGTCTCTTTTCCACCCGGATGGGGGCTAAAGACAACACTATTTCCTGCTGCAATCATGCAGATGCCATTATGAATCGGTGTACATGAAGGTGCTGTTGAGGGCAAGACGCAACACGATACCCCATAAGGCCTTTTTTCAATTAAGGTAAGACCATCATCCCCTGTATAGACTTGCGGTTTAATATCTTCGGTACCAGGTGTCTTATCGATAGTTAATAGATGCTTTAAAACCTTATCGTCATAGCGACCATAACCGGTTTCTTCAAGCTCCATCCGAACCAGATTTGAAACATTTTTTCTAATCTTTTCACGGATAGAAATAATCATTTCTTCTCGTTTAGCCAAAGAGCATTTTACCAATTCTCTTTGCGCCTTTACAGCTGCTTCAACTGCATCATCAACATCATCAAATAAATATGAATCTTTTTTCTGCTCTTCCTCGTATCGATGGTCTCTCGGACATGCAACAGAATCAAAGGACATTTCATTATTAACCGATAAATTTTTTTCCTGTAATTTCGAAGTATCTTTTGATTGATCCCTTAATGAAGCGATGATATTTGTAACATACTCGTTGTCAATATTCTCTGATGAAAACATAATTATACCTCAAAACTTTCTCTCTAAATTATCCAATATATGATTCTCCGCCTGGCTCTACCGGACCGCCAAGGGTCTCTAATAATTCAATTCCAACTTCACGACCAGACATAACGGCTTGTTTAACCGCTCCTGAATCGCCTGAAATCATAATCATATACTCATTTGTAAAACTTGTTCCAGCTGCTGGTGAAGCCGAACTTACCACCTCAACATTGGCTGATTTTACCGCAGCATCAGCCATTACTAAACCAATACTGGCTGGACAACCAACAATTAAACCCCAGGATTTTCCCTGTTCTGCTCCAAAGTAATCGGATAAAACCTGACTGGCTCTGGCCGTATATTGCAATTCGACATGGCCAGAATCGTTCATATAAATATCGCCAAAGTAAGTAGAATCCAAGGCATTTAAGGTTATCTCAACTGCTCTTTTTACATCAGATACTTCTTCACCGCCAAAGACGATAAATGATCCATGACCACCACCACCTTTTGTATCCCGTGGCATTTCAAACTTAACTAACTCTGTATTACTTGACTTAACTGCTTCATCAGCTGCCATAGCCTGAGGCCCAGCCCCTGTCCGCGATCCAATTATACCAAGTGAATGGTATTTTTTATCTAATCCTAATTGCTCATGGAGGGTAGCATCCACATTGGCAATAACAAGGCCAATTGTGTCCCCCGTTGCCGTACCTACAAATTCAGTTAAGGCACAATTTTTTGTATTATTTAACACTTTCGGCTCTCCTTTCCCTTGCTCAATCGTTTTTGATTTATTGGCAATTTCATCCATTACACGTTGAACTATTTCATGACTATCCATCTTATTTCTCCTCTATTATTTTTCTACAGCAATACTTTTTCAGTATCTGTATGAGGCCGTGGAATAACATGAACAGACACAACCTGACCAACCTTATCGGCGGCGGCGGCACCAGCGTCAACTGCTGCTTTTACAGCACCAACATCGCCACGAACCATTACTGTGATTAAACCGGAGCCAATTTTTTCATAACCTTTTAAACTAACATTAGCCGATTTTGACATCGCATCCGCTGCTTCAATCGCTCCTACTAATCCTTTCGTTTCGATCATTCCTAATGCTTCTTGAGACATAATCTTATCCTTTCTTTACTAAAATATGGTGGTGTGATTATGGTAGCCGTCACACCACCTTTTGAAATTACCGTTTTTATCTACCGATTAAATTTCATCATAGGCATTACGATTGATTAAGTCATCTTGGAGTGCCTTACTCATTCGTACAAAATAAGCTGAATAGCCAGCCACTCGAACTAACAGCCCTTGATAATTTTCGGGATGTAGTTGAGCATCTTTAAGTGTTTGGGTATTTTGAATATTAAATTGGATATGCTGTGGTTTTTTACTAAAGTATCCTTCGATGAAATTAATCATATTATGGGTCCCCTGTTTACCAGCAACACTGTTTGGTGTAAAGCGAATATTTAACAAGGTTCCATTTCCAGCTCGTTGATGGTCATACTTAGCAGCTGAGTTAGCCATAGCTGTTGGTCCATTGTAGTCATGACAGCCAAGTGCAGTATTAACCGGTCCAATACAATTGGATACTGCTTCTCCTGCTTTTCGTCCATCAGGCGTTGCCGCTTGCATCAAACCAATTCCAACGTTAGCAGATACACTGTATAAGCCTGGAACGAAGGTAC
>CAZJGM010000045.1:0-14504 GCA_964545675.1 uncultured Lachnospiraceae bacterium
GATCCTGAATATGTGATTAAAGCCGATCCCGACTATATTATCCTTAGTGGTATTAACTCTGGCTGGCTTGATTCCATTCAAGAAGTAAAAAAACCATGTGATTTTGACATATTAAAGCGAACCGGTTGGAATGAATTAAAGGCTGTTAAAAATGATAATGTTTACGAATTTGCCCATTCAACGAGTCGGTCAATCTTTGCCTTTTACCCGACCTTGAAACTGGCTAAAATTTTCTATCCCGATGACTTTACAGACCTTAATCCGGAAGCCGTTCTTGATGAATTCTTCGACCGCTTTATGTTGGTTGATCCGAGCATCAGTACCTGGATGACGGTTCCGGCGGATTGCCAGAAATAGAGATAAAAAATGTGGTCAATAAACTAGGAGAAAAATGGAAGATAAAGTAAAACCGAAAGAGAATGCAAATAGAAAGCTTTATAATCATCTGATTCGCAAAAGAATGATCATCATTAGTGGATTGAGCCTTGCCTTGATCGTTTTATTGATCTTAAATGTCTCCATTGGTTCTTCAGATATTGCCATCGATGAGATTCTTCGAACCATCTTTTTAGGACAGTCACAGAGCCATAATCAAATGATTATTATGGATATTCGCCTCCCCATGGCTCTGATGGCGGTTGTTGTCGGGGCGGCCTTAGGAATTGGTGGTTGTGAAATTCAAACGATTCTTAGAAATCCGATTGCTAGTCCCTTTACTTTGGGTATTTCGGCCGCTGCTTCTTTTGGAGCAGCGGTGGGACTGGTTTTAAATAAAAGTATTTTTAATGTCTCGGATACCCTAGCGGTAACAGTCAATGCCTTTGTTTTTTCATTATTGGTAGCGGTGGCAATTTATATTTTTTCACGTCAGAAGCAGGTTGGGAAAACGGCGATCATTCTTTTTGGCATTGCCCTTAATTTCCTTTTTTCAGCCCTGACGATGATTCTTCAGTACATCGCCGATGAAGACCAACTGCAAAGCTTGATTTTTTGGAGTTTTGGCAGCATGCTAAGAACGACCTGGGATAAGTTTTTTATTGTCCTGGCCGTCTTAGTTATTGCCGTTTTGATTTTATTTAAGAATGCTTGGAAATTGACAGCTATGACCTTAGATGATGCTAAGGCCAGAAGTATTGGGGTCGATACGGCTAAAATGAGACGCTTTGTTATTTTTATTGTCTCCCTCCTTTCGGCCGTTGCCGTTTGCTTTGTCGGAACAATTGGCTTTGTAGGCCTAATTGCCCCCCATATAGCCAGGCAATTAGTTGGTGAAGACCAACGATTCTTTATGCCGCTTTCAGCTTTAATCGGGGCCTTTGTATTATCGCTAGCCTTTGTGATTAGTAAATTAGTTATTCCCGGGGTCATCTTACCCATCGGCCTAGTAACATCAGTGATTGGGATACCATTTTTTATCTCAATCATATTCAGTAAAATGAGGACAATGTAATGATTTCAGTTCGAGATTTAAACTTTTCATATAGCAGGAATAGAAAAAAGCACCGGGTTTTTGATCAATTAAGCCTGGATTTTGCCAAAGGCTTTAATGTGATTTTAGGCCCTAATGGGGCGGGGAAATCGACCTTGATAAAATCAATTTTCGGCCTCTTGCAATATGATGGCAATATCATGTACGGTCAAGAAAGTGTTACGGCCATGAAAACCCATGAGAAAATAAAGCTCATGTCCTATCTGCCTCAAATGGATTTGGATGTCTCAAGCTTGACGGTTTTGGAGATGGTCATTTTAGGTCGCCTGCCGGAGCTTAGTCATAAGATCAGTGATGAGGATTTAGATATTGTTATGAATACCCTAAAAGCCTTAAACATGGATTCCTTTGCCACCCGTAATTTTTGCCAGTTAAGTGGTGGTGAAAAAAAACTAGTTTTTATTGCCCAAACTTTGGTACGAAATCCTAAATTAATGCTACTCGATGAACCGGTTAATTCCCTTGATCTCCAAAAGCAGTTGGAACTTTGCCAACTCCTCCAAAGAATTGTCAAAGACCAAGACATGGATATTATTGTTGTCCTTCATGATATTAACCTAGCTGCCCGTTACGCCGCCCACATCGCGGTCATGGACTCACAAGGTGGCTTATACAGTTCTGGTAGCCCTAAGGAAGTGGTGACAGCAAAAATGCTTAAAGACGTTTATGGGGTCATTGGTAAGGTAAGTCATGATGAGATGGGCATACCCCTAGTGGCAGCCATTTCTTCGGTTCGTGGGGCATAAAAAGAAATAAAGGCCTTCCTAGAGTTAAACTGGGAAGGCCTTTATAATGGGATCGTTTTAAAATACTAATGGTAAAACTAAATATTTTTTTTACTAAAATAAGGGACGTACTCTGCCCCCAGCCGAATGGCTTCAATTAAACTAACCGGGCTAGCGATTCCTTGGCCGGCTATATCCAGAGCCGTGCCATGGTCAACTGAGGTCCGAAGAATTGGCAGGCCGAGAGTAATGGAAATGGTCTTTTCAAAATCAACCATTTTTGTGGCAATATGGCCTTGATCATGATAAAGGGATAAAACGGCATCATAGTGACCTTTTAAGGCCAAATGAAAAACGCTATCAGCACCAATTGGTCCGACAATATCAACGCCACGTTTTTGAGCATCTAAAAGGGCAGGGATAATCGCCTCAACCTCTTCAGAGCCAAATAAGCCGTGTTCGCCACTATGGGGATTAAGACCAGCTATGGCTAGGCGGGGTTTGTCAAGGCCGAGAATCTTTAGGCCAGCGACAACCTGATCGATAAAAGCACCCACGTTTTTTTTGCTGACAAAATCACAGGCCTCTCTAAGAGAAAGGTGGCGGCTTAAGAAGAAAACCCTTAAATTGTGAACTTGAAACATGGTCAAGGGGTTTTTACTTGCCGTTAAGGCGGCAATAATCTCAGTATGGCCAATATAGGGGACCTTAGCAGCTTGTAGCGATTCTTTATTGATCGGTGTGGTGGCCAAAAGATCGGCTTTTCCTTGCAAACAAAGGGTGGTTGCCAACTTAATATAATCATAAGCGGCTTGACCGGTCATGGCCTGGACCTGACCGATTTTAAGCTTGTCGATTGCGATATTATTTAGATCAATCAGGTTTAAGATTCCTTGCTGGTAATTTCCATCGATTGGGTCATTAATGAGCTGGATGTCGACTCTTGCATTGGAAAAGCTTAGGGCTTGTTTAAAAACTTGATAGTCACCCACCACGACGATTCTAGCAATTTTTGAGACGGTATCATCAGCGATGGTTTTTAGAATGATTTCAGGGCCGATGCCAGCGGCATCACCCATGGGGATAGCTATAATGGGCTTCATTTTACGCTCTTTCTTAATTTTTTAGTCGATTACGTCTAAAATTTCATTTATTTTTCGTCTGGTTTTCGGGCGGTGGTCTCTATTTTTATAGCCAAAAGCGATCATGGTACAGAGGCCAAAATGATCGGGATCAAGGATTTTTTCTTCAATTAAGACGGCTTCAACTTTTTCGGTATTAAAGCCTTCGATTGGGGTTGAATCAATTCCCAGCATAGCAGCGGCGGTGAGCATATTGGCAAGGGGAATATAGGTCTGTTTGCAGGCCCAGTCAAAAATGGCCCGATCATTTGTGAGACGTAAATCTTCTTCTTGGAAACTCTTAAGTTTTTTCTTTCGTTTGACTCTTAAATCGTCGGTAAAATGCTGGATATCATTCATGATGTATTCGATATAAGCAGAATCGGCCTTAAGATCAGCCGCCTTTCGGGCTAAAATAAGGACAAAATGACTGGCTCCATCCAGACTGACTTCGGCCCCCCAAGAATAGGGTTTAATTTTATTTCGCAGGTCTCGATTATTGAGGAGGACAAATTTCCAAGGTTCAAGTCCCATGGAACTAGGCGAAAGCCTAGCCACTTCCATAATGGTGTCAAAGTCTTCATCACTGACCTTTTTTTGCCGATCATAGCCTTTGCAAGTATAGCGATTATTAAAGGTATCGCGTAAAAAAGTTCTTAATTCTTGTTTTTTCATTTGTGAAATATTCCTTTCTTTAAATTATATAAATCATTCTATTTATGCCCTTAAAATTTGAAATCTATCATAATAAAGAAAATGTTTTTATTTTAATTTTTCCACCATTTCTAAAATCTCCCACAGCGACTTACCGGATTCTTTAGCAATTTTTTTGACATCTTCATATTCAGGGCTTTGGCGATAGGCCTGGCCATGTTGAGAAATTTTTAAGGTAATTTCCCCATAGGGTGTTGCCAGTTTTTTAAAATGGCGATTCATACAAGTCCGTTCGACCGGGTATTTGCGGATGCCAATGGTCGAGCTTTCTTTTAGGATAATCTCTTCAATCACATCAAGATTGGCTTCATCGCATAAAACGCTTAGGAGGATACCCGGCCGACTTTTTTTCATATAAATGGGAGTATAAAAGGCATCTAGGACATTATGTTCAAAGAGTAATTCGAGGACATAACCAGCCATTTCGCCTGTCATATCATCCATATTACTTTCGATACAGATGACCGAAGGCGTTTTTTCCCTTCGTCCTGTCATAATGCGTAGGGCATTTAAGACCCCAAAATCTTTTTTACCAAAGCCGTAACCGGTTTTTTCAGGCGTAAAATGGGGAAGATCCGGTGAATAAGTGGCTAGTTCAGTCAGAATGGCCACGCCGGTGGGGGTAGCAGCTTCGCCATCGATCCCTTTTGAATAGATTTCAAAATCTGACTGGCATAAAATTTCAGCCGTTGCCGGAGCGGGAACAGGTAGGAGGCCATGGGCACAGCGAACCCAACCACTACCAACATTTATCCTAGAGCCGTAAACACGATCAGGCTTTAGGGCATGGTAACAGATGGAAGCCCCAACAATGTCGACGATTGAATCAAGGGCCCCGACTTCGTGAAAATGGACTTGGTCAAGAGGGATCTTATGAACCTTGGCCTCAGCCACAGCTACTCGCCTAAAAATAGCCAGGGCCGTTTCTTTCACATCTTCAGAAAGGCTAGACTTTTCAATAATTTCTTTGATATCAGAAAAATGACGGTGGTGGTGGGGGTCGGTGTCTAGGATGACATGACAGTCAGTGCCGGAAATCCCTTTTTTCATCGTCGCTTCAGCTTTGATTTCAAAGCCTTGTAAATTTAGTTTTTTTAATTCAGCTTCTAAGTAAGAGGGATCAAGGCCTAAATCGATAAAAGCCCCTAGAACCATATCCCCTGAAATACCGGAAAAACAATCAAAATATAAAATCGTCATTTAATCTCCTTCTGGCTTATGCCCTTTATAATTTATTAATTTTGGAAGCCATAGCGGCCGCTCCAAAGCCGTTATCGATGTTGACAACAGCAATACCACTCGCACAAGAGGTCAGCATGCCAAGCAGGGCTGAAATACCGCCAAAGTTAGCCCCATAGCCAATGCTAGTGGGGACAGCGACAATTGGTTTATCAGTCAGGCCGCCAATCACTGAGGCTAAGGCTCCTTCCATACCGGCAACGACTATAACCACTTTGGCAGCGTTGATAATTGCAATATTTTTCAAAAGTCGGTGGATACCGGCAACGCCAACATCATAAAGGCGTTTGACCGAATTGCCCATTACCATGGCAGTGATAGCCGCTTCTTCGGCAATAGGGATATCCGCAGTTCCGGCCGTCACAACAAGAATATAATCTTTGCTGCTTTTATACTCTTGGCGTTTGACGACAACTGACCGGGCTTCTTTGTAATAGATGGCGTCAGGGCTAATTGTCTTGATGGCCTCAAAAACTGCCGGTTCAGCCCGAGAGGCGAGGATGTTCCCATTCGAGTGCTTTAACATATTTTCAACAATGCCAGTAATTTGATCGAGGGATTTTCCCGGGCTATAGATCACCTCCGGATGGCCGTTTCGCAGGTCGCGGTGGTGGTCGACTTTGGCATAGGCTAAATCCTCATAGGGTAAAGTTTTTAAGCGTTCAAGGGCCGAATTGACATCGCATTTATCGTTTTTAACATCTTCTAATAACTTGGTTAATTGATCGACATTCATGATGGTCTCCATAACTGCTGGTTTTTAGCTAAATATTTAGGCCTATGCCTATTTTAAATATTATCATATTAGGAGATTGACAAGTCAAGCTCTTTATGATGATATAAGGTTAAAGAAATCTAGAGTAATCAAACAGTTGTTATGCAATCTCTGAAAATAGTTTCTAAATAATGCTTAGGTTTTCATGATTGTTTACCCATTATTTTTTTAGGAAGAAAGCAGTTTAAAATGATATAATCGTTTTAATTACATTGGAGATAATTTAAATTGCATCAGATTGGAGGAAGTATGAAAATTGTTTGTTTGGGGGATAGCCTAACCTTTGGCTATGAGTTGGCTTATAAGAAAAAATGGCACGTGATCGTGGCCGAAAAAACTGGCATTAAAATGGTAAATAAAGGGATCAATGGCGATACTACCGATGGGATGCTTGTTCGTTTTCAAAAGGATGTGATCGATGTCAGACCTGATAAAATGCTTTTAATGGCAGGCTATAATGATATTTTTTTTAATCGGTCTTGGGATAATACCAAAGAAAACATGAAAGTTATGGTTAAAGAAGCCAAAGACAAAAATATAAAGGTGATTGTAGCAATTCCCCCGCCTATTTTACTACCTGTTTTATTTAGAGAAGAGGATGAAGGCATTGATTTTGAAAAATCCTTTGTGATGATTGAAGACTATTGCCTGTGGTTAGGAGATGCCATAAAGGAGAATGATCTTTCCTTTATTGACTTTAGAGAATCGGTCGATTGGACCAATAAAGACCTTTACATGGACGGAATCCATCAAAGTGTTAAAGGCCATCAAGTAATGGCAGAGAAGGTCATTAAATTTTTAAAAGGAGGAAGTCAGGCATGAAAAAAAATAGGCTTAGCTTGTTATTGGTATTTTTAATTTTAGTCATTGGGATGATGCCAGTGCAAGTTGCAGCGACTGATAAAGTAAGTCTAAGTTACAAAACCCATGTCCAAAATGATGGTTGGCAGGACTATGTTTGGGAAGGTGAAATGAGTGGGACGGCGGGACGAAGCCTACGCCTAGAAGGCATTAATATTCGACTCGATGCCAAAGGCCATGATTTAGGCATTGCCTATCAGACCCATATTCAAAATATTGGCTGGGAGGCAGAAACTGAAGGGGGTTGGAAAACTAACGATGAAATGAGTGGAACCCAAGGCCTGTCTTACCGGCTCGAAGCCATTGAGATTAAATTAACCGGCACCGATGCAGACTACTTTGATGTCTTTTACCAGGTTCATGCGCAAAATATGGGTTGGTTGAATTGGGCCAAAAATGGCGAAAGTGCTGGAACGGCTGGTTATTCTTATCGGCTGGAAGGGATTCGTATTTTAATTCTTGAAAAAGGAGAAAGTCCACCAGTAGTAGCAATCGATCGGGATTTTGCCTTTATTGAACGAAAAAAAGTAGCGGGGAATTTATTAAGCCATTCAAGTGCCGGGGATTTTAATGAAAACGCTCAGGCCTTAGATGATGTGATAATTTCTGAAACAATTGGGGATGGGGCAATTGCCCTTAAAGCTGGGGTTAATCAAGGGGTTTACACATCAAAAGTGGTAAACGCCCAGTCATTTAATAAGTTGGTTTTTTCTTGGGCGAGCGATACACCGCCAGGAACCACAATTCAAGTCCAAGCACGGGTGATTGCGAGTACTTGGATCAATGGACAAGAGCGTGAAGAATATTCTGAATGGTTATCTTTTGGGACTTGGGGAACATCGATTCGACGAGCATCGGCAACCGGGGTGACCGATGGGCCATTAGCTAAGGTTGATGTCGATACCTTGGTCGTAAAAGATGGAAAAACAGCTAATAAAATTCAGTATCGGGTGATCTTGCATTCTGATACAATCGGGTCAAGTCCGAGGGTTCGTTTAATCGCCGGGGCCTTGAGAAATACTAGGCAAGGAATTGATAAGGTTTTTAAAGAACCGGTTGATTTAGGTAATTTGCAAGTCCTTAATGTCCCCCAATTTTCTCAAATGACAAGGGATCCGGCAATCGCCGATTCGATTTGTAGTCCAACCTCGGTGGCAATGGTTTTAAATTATTATGGAACCGGAGTAACACCAGAACAAGCAGCTTGGGGCGTTTATGACTATGCTTATGAAGGCTTTGGCAACTGGCCCTTTAATACAGCCTACGCCTCAAGCTTTGGCTATAGTGCCTATGTAGATTATTCAACGGCGGAAGGATTGAAGCGAGAGATCGCCAAAAAACACCCAATTATCGTCGCAGTTGCCTATAAAAATAGCCCTTATGCTGGCGGCAACTTACCGGTTATCGATGGGGCTCCGATTAGCTCGACCTATGGCCATCTGATTGTGGTAAAAGGCTTTACAAATGAAAATGGCCGTGAATACATTATCGTCAATGATCCGGCAGCAGCCAATGATTCCGGCGTTCATAGGCGATATCGGTTAGACCAATTTATGGCTGCTTGGGCAGAATCTGGGAATATTGCCTATATTATTCATAATGACTAATATTTTCAAGAAAAGTTAGGTGTGTAGGAAGTAAGATTTGCCTTGAAAGGAGTTACAAATGTTAAAAGCAGTGGAAGAATTAAGAGAAGAATGGATTGATTTTACCTGTAAAGCAATTGAGATTGAGTCCTATGCTGGCCAAGAAAAAGAAATGGCCCAATTTATCTTAAAGAAATTAAATGAAATGGGGATTGAGGCCTTTATTGATGGGATTGGAAATGTTGTAGGTTTTGTCAGAGGGACTGGTAAAGGTCCAAATGTTATGCTAGCCAGCCATTTAGATGTTGTGCCAGGAGGAAATCTTGACCATTGGTCTCCCTATGAACCCTTTAAAGCAGTACTTGATGATGAAGGGAATCTTATTGGAAGAGGGTCGAGTGATTTAAAGGCTGGTTTAACGGCCCAATTATTTGCTTTGGGTTTGATTAAAGAAGCAGTGGATCGTGGGGAAATGCTTAAAGGTGATATTTGTTTTGCGAGTGTTGTTCATGAAGAATCAGCTGAAATGATGGGGATGGAGTATCTCTTAGAAACAACCTTGCCCCAAATGCCATGGCAATGTGATTTGCTTTATTTATGCGAACCGTCGAGTGGTGATTTAGCTCTCGGCCATCGGGGGAAAATTGAGTTGGTTGTTACAACCCATGGACGTTCAGCTCATTCTTCAGAACCTAAGCGAGGGATTAATGCTTTAGAAAAGATGCTGCCGGTACTCCAAGGGATATTTAATGAATTACAAGATCATCTTAAGACCGATCCAGTCCTAGGAGAAAGTTCAATGACAGTGACAAATTGTCTGGTTCAACCAGGTGCGTTGAGCATTATTCCCGATACTTGTGAAATTTCAATTGATCGTCGCTATATGCCTGGCGAAAGCATTGAAGAGTTGATGGAACAATTTGAAACCCTCTTTTTAAGAATTAAAAAAGATGATCCAGAGTTTGAAGCAACTGTTAAGCCACGTGTGTTTCTTGAACGCTCTTACACAGGGATAGAAAAATGGATGAAAAAATATCATCCACCTTGGCTAACAGAAGCGAGTCATCCTCATGTGATAAAAACAATCCTTGCCCTAAATAAAGTAGGACAGCGACCCCAGAAAAAATATTGGAAATTTGGGACAGATGGGAGTATGAGCGCAGGCATTCATAATATTACAACCATTGGTTATTCGGGGGCAGAAGAAAAATGGGCACATCAACCGAAAGAGCGAGTTAATATTGAAACAATGCTAAATACAATTGAAGGATATGTATCAATATTATCGGAAATTTATGATTTGGATCGCAATCAGTTTAAGGTGTGAGATACAATACTTTTTCAATAAAAATTTTTGTAATCACGGGGTCAAACTGCGTGCCGGAATGCCGTCTAAGTTCTTGGATTGCTTGAGTCTTGGTAAAACCTTTTCGGTAGCTTCGATCACAGGTCATGGCATCATAGGCATCGGCAATGCTAATAATTCGGGCTTGGAGGGAGATATCATCGCCCTTTAGTCTCTGGGGATAGCCCTTTCCATCCCAGCGTTCATGGTGTTCAAGGACATAGCCAGCAAGGTCAGAAAATTCACTGGCCGACTTTAAGATGCGGTAACCAATTTCAGGATGTTTTTGAATTTCTTGCCACTCTTCAAAATTAAGGGGGCCTTCCTTATTGAGGATTTGCTCATCAATGCCGATCTTACCAATATCGTGCATGAGGCCAGCGGCAGCAACTTTGTTAATATCATCACGACTTAGCTTCATTTCGCTTGCGATCGATTCACAAAGGCCGCTAACTCTTTTTGAATGAAGCATTTCACGATTGCTTTTTTCATAAAGGGTATTCATTATCAGGCCAACGGTTTTGTTTTTGCTGCTGGTACTCTCATAAACCTTGTGCCGGTACATGTCATCTTCGGCCTGTTTAAAAACATCATGGATGTCTTGGCTTTCACGCTCTTTGCTTTCATAGCCATAGGAGATGGAAATATCAGGTGAATCACTTTTTTCTTTTAGCATCTTACTTTTTAAAGTATTGACGATTTCGATCACTTGAAACACATCAACTTGAGGCAGAATCATCATAAATTCACCACCACTAAGGCGGGCAACGACGGCATTTTTAGGAACGTTGTTTTTCATGATCTTAGCTGCTTTTTTTAAAATAGCATCGCCTTGCTTGCGACCGAAAGAGTCATTGATCAGCTTTAAGCCATTAACATCGGCGATAATCAACGTGAGTGGTAAATTTTCGGGAGTATCCAATTCTTTTAATGCTTCTTCAAAATAACGGCGATTATAAAGACCGGTAAGGTAGTCGTGATAACTGAGATGGTGAAATTCTTCTTGGATTTGATATTGCTTGCTAAAGTCGATCAGGATATAGGTGTTTAAATCTCCTTTTAAATCAAAAACACTTTTACTAATGTGAAACCATTTAGGATCACCATTGATACTAAATTTAATTGGTTTTTTTTGTAAAAAGGCCTGGTCAAGGTCTTTTAGGCTAGTGTTAAGAGTTTCTTTTTCAGCAAGATAAAGTTTTTTGGCACTTGCATTCATGCAGATTAAAGCCTCGTCTTTATTTGTAAGGAAGGCGACTTCTTGGATGCTAGAAAAAATGCGATGCCAACGTTTGATTTCCAGTTCGAATACGTCACTTTTGATGGCATTAAAACTGATTAAAAAAAGCGATAAAAGAATAAGGCTGACGGCTCTGCCGATACCGGTAAAGCCAATTGCTAAAAATAAGATCATGATCCAGAAAATTTGCATGGAGGTCAGTAATAAGAGGTAGCCATGTTTTAATTGGGTTAATTTTTCCCGTTGGTAGTGCCTTATTAAAAGAAGGGATGAAAAAATCAGGTAAATGGCAAAATAAAGGAGCAATAAATAATAGCCTAGGGCTCTGACACTTGTGGAGATTGAAAAATTATCAACTCGTTCAAAACTTATTCTTTCATAAACGAAGTGGTGCAAGGGGTTAGTAACAAATAAGAGCCAAAGCAAGGTTGAAAGGAGAATTAAAAAAAGAACTTTTTTTGATGAGTATGAATGTTTGGTTAATTGGGATATAAATAAAATGCCAAAGCAGGGGATAAAGATTAAGCCCAAGTATTTAAGGGCACGGGTTAGTTGGAAGGCTTGGTAGCTTAAGCTATTGAGTTCAAGAAAAAAGCCAAAGAGAAAAAGACCGATGGCAAACATCAAAAAAGATGAGGCAGGGTATTTTTTAGTTGATGTTTTTATAAAGAGTTTTTTCCCGAGAAAAATATAAATAATTGAAATAATGGGCATGGAAAATACAGTTAGGTTTAATAAAATATTGACAAGATCCATAGTATTCTCCATTCTAGAAACGTTTAGCGTTTTGCTATAAACTGATAATAGCATAGTAAAAATAATAATTCAATTAGTAAATTTGCTTTTAAAAGTTAAAGCGATTAAGAGATAAAAAATAATTGGGTAGGCAAAAAATAATTTTAATTGACAACGTTATCAAAAAGATATAAGATGATAAAAAGAATAGAGGATAGAGATTAATGAGGAAATCCGCATTGAAACGTTATTTGTGAAATAGCGTTTTGTGCGGTTTTTTGTATTTTAAAAGCAAGAGGATGCGAGAGGAAGAAGAATGATGGGAATGAAGAATTTTATTATTCCAGCGATTCACAATCGAAAAGATTTTGTCGATGTAGTAGAGAATTATCAAAATACATATATTTTGTTAAAAATTGGTGAAATTAATACCTTGCCACAACTCGTTAGAGGTGCTCATGAAAGAGGCAAGAAAGTGATTGTTCATCAGGATTCTATTGGTGGATTAGCTAAAGATAGTGCTAGCATTCAGTATCTTGCAAAAATAGGGGTGGATGCTGTGAATACCAATAAATTACAATGTATTAATATGATTAAAAAAGAAAAGATGATTGCAATCCTTGGTTTTTTCGCAATCGATAGTTTAGCTATTGAAAATAGTATTCGAGGAATTGCTGCAGTCAATCCTGATTATGGATTGATTATGCCAGCATGTTTACCAGAATTTTTACTAGAAAAGATCATAAAGAGAATTAAAATACCATTGTTAGGAGGTGGTCTGTGTTCGACTCCTGAGGCAGTATCTTATCTAGCAAGAGTTGGTTTAAAAGCAGTTATTTCTAGTGAAAAATCACTGTGGGATAAAATATAAGGAGGTTTGTTGTAATGAAAAGTCAAGCATTTATAGGTGGTGATATCATAACGCTTGATGATAAAATGCCAGAATGTAAAGGTATTTTGATTCAAGATGGGATGATTACACAACTGGGAAGCAGTGAAGAAATAAAAAAGTTGGCTACAGAAAAAAAGATTGAGTGTCTCGATGTAGGGGGAAAAACAATTGTACCAGGTTTGCATGATTCCCATGTTCATGTTATGGGGACAGGATTAAATGCAACAGGCATTGATTTGTACAATTGTAGGAGTATTAGTGAGGTATTAGAAAAAATTCAGATGGAAGCAAGAAAAAATGAGGAGGGATGGGTATATGGTAATCGTTTAGATGAATCAAAACTTAAAGAGAAACGCCCGCCGACACTAGCAGAAATTGACAGGGCCCTACCTGATCGAGGCGTTTATATTGTTGATCGAGGGTTGCATTATACACTGGTGAATACACCGGCTTTTAAGGAAATTGAATTTACAGGAAAAGAAAATGGCTTGATAAAAGATGATTCAGGAAAAGCGAACGGAAGACTTCACGATAAGGCAAATGCAAAGGCTAGAAATTACTTTTACGAACAAATGACAAAAAGACAACGAGGTGAGTTAATTGATTATACAGTTAATGAAGCTTTAAAAAAAGGCATTACAACGATTCATGCGATGGAGGGAGGCGATATGTTTTCGGACCAAGATATACCCGTCTTTTTAGAAAAAGTTAAGAGCTTACCAATCGATTTACTATTGCATTGGGATACCGAAAAGGTTGAGAATGTCCTTAAATATAACTTGCCAGTCATTGGCACAGATCTTCTATTAGATGGCTCGATTGGTTCAAGAACAGCAGCCTTTGATGAGCCTTATGCAGATGCGCCGGGCCAGTATGGCGAGATCTATTTTACAGAAGAATTTGTGGTTAATCTAATTACCCAGGCACATCGTAATAATTTACAAACTGGTTTTCATGCCATTGGTCAAAGGGGGATTCGTTTTGTTCTTGATTGTCTTGAAAAGTCGCTGTCGATTTTCCCGAAAGATAATCACCGCTTCAGAATTGAACATTTTGGTTTCCCTGATTTCTCTGATATTGAACGGGCGGCTAAGTTAGGTGTTGTTATTTCGACCCAGCCATCATTTACATATCTAAGAGGTGGTCCTGGAAGTGTTTATAATACACGCCTCGGGGATGAACGAGAACGACGTGGCTACCCGTTAAATGATTTTTTGAAAGCTGGCATTATTACAAATGGTGGGTCTGATTCGGGCGTTACCCCAATGGATCCAATTCTAGGGATTCATGCAGCTGTTAATCAAGCTTATGATGAAAATAGTGTTTCCGTTCAGGAGGCCCTTAAAATGTTTACAAGTTATGCTGCTTATACAGCTTTCGAAGAAAAGAAAAAGGGGACATTATCACTAGGGAAATATGGTGATATAACAATTTTATCTAAAAATCTTTATAGCAGTGATCCTCAAAAGATTAAAGATATTGAAATAGAAATGACAGTAAAAAATGGAAAGATTGTTTATCGAAAGGGAGAGCAAAAATGAAAAAATATATTTTAGGAATCGATCAAGGAACAACTGGGACAAAAGCGATTATTTACGACCGTGATGTTAATATTATTGCCTCTGCTTATAGTGAGTTTAGCCAACATTTTCCCCAACCGGGTTGGGTTGAACATGATGCTGAAGAGATTTTTCAAGTGACTTTGAAAATGATTAGTCAAGCACTTTCAGAAGCACATTTAACAGCTGAGAATATTGCTGGTATTGGTATTGCCAACCAACG
>CAZJGM010000046.1:0-13757 GCA_964545675.1 uncultured Lachnospiraceae bacterium
CTAGTTGACTCTCACATTGTGGTATAGTTTATACTAAAAATGAGCTCAAAAGAAAACCTAGGTGAGGAAAAAATGCTAAAAATAGGAGATTTTTCAAAATTATCAAGAATTAGCATTCGCATGCTGCGGCATTACGATGAAATAGGATTGCTTGTTCCCAAAAGTACTGATCCTTTTACCAGTTATCGTTATTATGGTGAAGATCAACTACCGATTGCTGGACGAATCGACGCTTTAAAACAAATGGGTTTTAGTCTTGCAGTTATTCGAGAGATTTTGAATAACTATGATGATCCAAAGGCACTTTATCGTTATCTAGAGATTAAACAAATTGAAGTTAATGAACAGGTAAGTGAAATGAATCGGCGTATGCTTTTGCTTGAAACAGCTATTAAACGGCTGAGAAAGGATAATACAGCTATGAATTATAATGTCACGCTAAAAACTTTACCAAAACGATATGTAGCAAGTGTAAGAAAGGTTATTGAAGCCTATAATAAAGAGGAATTATTATGGAATATACTGATAACAGAAACAAAACCCCTGAATTTACAAACACCGGATAATTGCTATAGTCTAGCAATATTTCATGACGAAAGTTACAAAGAAAATAATGTAGATGTAGAAATACAGATTACCGTAAAAGGAAATTACGATAATACTGACAATGTCGTATTTAAAACAATTTCACCGATTGAAATTGCTTCTGCAACTTTCAAGGGAAGTTATGAAGAAATCACAAAAGTAAACTATGAAGTCGCTAATTGGATAAATGATAATGGCTATGAATTTAATGGTCCAATGTTTTGTATTTACCATATTAGCCCAGCTCAAACTCAAAATCCTGATGAGTTGGTAACGGAGGTTTGTTACCCAATTAATAAAAAATAATCATCTTTTCTTTACCGTTTGTTAAAAAACAAACGGTATTTTTTATGAGTTTAAAAAAATAATTTCAACATCAGGAGTAAGAGTTATAGGTTTTCGGTTGTTTTAAGAAAAAGCTATATCATAATCTTTTTTTTCGCTTAACAAAAAAGACAATAACTGCTGAAATGGTAGCGATTAGTAATAGAACAATGCCATAAACACTTAGCCAAATTTTATTAGGATTTTTAAGTTTAGCCGTTAAACTTTCATCATTATCGATAATTTTACGACCTTGAAGTTCATTATAATAGTTGGGAACTTGGGGGATATTATTTTCTTTTGGGAAAGATTCTAAATAGCCCGCCAAGGCAACCCATTCTTTTAGTTCATGATCACCATCATAAATGATTTGAGCTTCAAAATCAGTAATTGGTGTGCCATCTTTCATCTTTGGCACGATTGACAATAAGCCAAAGGATTGATCACCGACAACCGACAACATTTGAGCAGAATAAAGACCAACTACCACCCGATACAATTGGTCATCATTTATATCAACTTGCGTCCCATCAGGATGACTAAGATAGGCCTTAGTGACCTTATCAAAAATTAAGCGATTGGGATTAAAGCTATAATTTAAACCGGACATATAAAGCTGGGCTTCTTGCATTAATGGTGTAATTGAGGCATCAACCTCGGCCATCGTTATTAATTCTTTGCCAGTTAGGTATACCGTAATTAATGGATAACCGGAAACTTTATCTGGACCAATCCCTAAAGAACTGACATTAAAGACCTGAGAGGTCGTGATATCACCTTTTACAAAGGAATCACGGATAACACCACTAGGAACGACGCTAACAGCAATTGCTTGATAATCGGCACCTTCAGCTTTTTTGACAGCATCGATATAGGAATCACAAATCAGGCTACCAAGCGGTTCTTCTTGGTGGTCAACACCAACTAGGGTTGCTTGGGTAAAATTAAAAGGACTATGGGCGAGAACACCATCAAAAGTCATCTTAAAATAATTTAGATAATCGTCTTGGATAATTGCTTTAAAAGAATCAATGGCTTGAGCGATCTCCGGATCTTCTGCCAGCTGATTATCAATTCGTTTCAGCTCATAAGTCTCTAAGTCCCAACGCTTATTGGCCTTTGGAGTCATTTTTAATTTGCCCAAGTTTTCTCCATATCGTCCACAGGAAGCGACTAGGGTATCGCCGACAACAATCGGTTCTTCAAGTGATGTATGGGTATGGCCACTGACGATTAGGTCAATTTCCGGAACTTCTTTTGCTAGAATCTCATCTTCTGAATCTGAAGATTCTTCTGAAGTCCCTGAATGTGATAAACAAATGATAAGATCAACTTTTTCTTCGGTTTTTAAGGTATTGACAATTTCCTTAGATTTAATAACAGCATCTTCAAATAATATTTCTGCCATCGGGGCATTAGAATCAGCATCCTTACCCATCAGTCCAAAGATGCCTATTTTTTTGCCCTTACGATTAATAACCGTGTAGTCTTTAAGGCCATAGTGATCCATAGCATTTTTTAATTTTTCTAAGGAAGGCGTTAATTCGTCTGTATCATTTAAGGGGAAGAGAACATTTGAAGCGACAAGCTGTGGCAAAGGCTCATCATTATCTTTAGCAGCATTGAGGCTATCAGCTAGGCCCTCGGCCCTAAAGTCAAACTCATGATTACCAAGTGTGCTAACATCATAGCCAAGTTTTCCCATTATTCGTAGACCCGGTGATGAAGAGGCAAAGATGGTTTGGAATAGGGTGCCCATGGAAAAATCCCCAGCATCGACTAATAAAAGGTCTGGATCAATTGCTCTTTCTTGCTTAATGGCAGTACTTAATCTAGCATAGCCAGCTCGTGATACAATTTGATCGTCTTCAAGGACATCAAAAGGATAAAAATGATCGTGTAAATCATGAGTAAATAGAATGGTGATTGATTCATTATCATCTTTTGAATAAACTGCTGGTATACTTAAAGTAGATAATATTAGCAAGGTTAACAATATAGCAAATAGTTTAAATGGTTTTTTCATCTTTTGCCCCCATGTTAATTGTATTTTAATTGATCATGCTACCATTTAATTATAACATTTTATATGGCAGAGTAAAAGCGTTTAAAAATGGGCTATTTCATTTTTAATGAAAACAGACCTTGTGAATAAAAATACAGAAACTCAAAGAGCGTGGAGCTTTCAAAAAAAGTGAATCTCTAGTATAATGTTTTAGAAATCTGTAAAAAGGGAGTAAGTATGAAAAAAAATATAATGCTATTGATGATCATGATTATTATCTTTTCGATGGGAAGTGTTTTGGCAGAAAATGGCCAACCCATGCCAGTTGAACCGATGCCAGAAGTTTCTTTTCTGACCGAAAAGGCCCGAGTTCTAGAGGTTAGGCCCTTAATAGAAGTGGGCGGGGAATACTATAAGGGGCAAATCCAGCCAGTTACCCTTGAAATTACCAGTGGGGACTATAAAGGCGAAATATTTGAAGTAGAGAATGGTTTATCAGAAAACATCGCCTACAATATTTTAGTCGAGAAAGGCGATAAGGTTGTCGTTTCGATAGCTGAAGGCGGAATAAGTGGTGGACCTGAAGTCAATATTGCCGACTATTATCGGGGCAACTATCTGCTATATTTAAGTTTGATTTTTATCGTCTTAATTATACTAATTGGCCGATTAAAAGGTCTTCGAGCCTTAATTTCCTTAATTATAACCATTGCCGCAATTATTTATATACTCTTGCCAGCCATTCTTAAAGGAATGAATCCCGTTCCGATTTCGATTGGGATTGCCATTGCTGTAACGATTATTACTATATTTTTAATCGGAGGGATCAGTCAAAAAAGTATCGCCGCCATTATTGGAACCTCCATTGGTGTGATCGTTGCCGGACTAATTTCTTATCTTGTTGGCAGTCAAATCAATTTAACCGGAATGAGTGCAGATGAGGCGACCATGCTCATCTATATTCCCCAAAAGATTGTCTTTGATTTTAGAAATTTATTATTTGCAGGAATTATCTTAGGGGCACTTGGGGCTATTATGGATGTTGGTATGTCGATTGCCTCTTCTATCGATGAGATTTATAAGGCCAATAATCAATTATCCGTAAAAGACCTGTTTAATTCAGGGATGAATGTGGGGAAAGATATTATGGGGACAATGATCAACACCTTAATTCTTGCCTATGCAGGAACATCAATTCCCTTGCTGCTGGTTTTTATGGCCTATGAAACCGCAATGACAAAGATTGTTAACATGGACATTATTGCAACTGAAATTGTCAGATCCCTTTCCGGAAGTATTGGTTTAATCTTAACGATCCCAATCACGGCTTTTATTGCCAGTGTTTTGATTCGCAAGGGAAAAGATAAGGATAAAAAATTATAAAGCAGGTGAAAATTTATGCCAGAACTACCAGAAGTCGAGACTGTTCGTAAAACACTAAAAAATTTTATTGTTGGAAAAGAAATTAAAGAGGTTGTGGTCCATTATGACAAAATTGTCAACGGGGATACGACTCATTTTAGGTCGACCCTAGAAGGGCAAAAGATTTGCGACATTGAGCGGATGGGGAAATTCTTAATTTTTATTTTGGATAAGGATGTCTTTATTTCTCACTTACGGATGGAGGGCAAGTATAATATTGTTGACGCTTCAAAACCCTTAAATAAACACGAACACCTTAGCTTTATTTTTACTGATGGTAGCGAATTACGTTATCAGGATACCCGCAAATTTGGTCGTTTAGAATTAAAGAACAAGGAAAGCTATCGGCAGGATTTACCCCTTAGCAAGCTTGGTCCTGAACCTTGGGATGCTGATCCGAAAGAGATTTACGAAAAAATACATAAGAGCAGTTTACCGATTAAAACATTATTGCTGGATCAACATATTATCGCTGGAATTGGCAATATTTATGCCAATGAAATTTGTTTTCAAATGAAAATCGATCCGACTACCCCTGGCAAAGGCCTTAGTAAAAAGCGGGTGACTGACTTAATCGAAGTATCAGAAGAGGTATTGCAGCAAGCCATTGCCCAAGGCGGAACAACGATTCATTCCTTTGATGCCAATGGCATTACCGGCTTGTTTCAAGTACACTTGCAAGTCCACACTCAAAAGAAGTGTTCAGTCTGTCATGGTCCAATTACTAAGAAAAAACTTGGTGGCCGAGGCACCTATTATTGTCCCCGTTGCCAGAAAAAGAAGGGCTAGATAGTATTAAGAAAACTGGTTAGATTTAAGATAATTAATTTTTATTTAAGATTTATTGGGGAATTTTACAGTATAATGGGTAATAAATTGGTAGGTTCTTCTATTTTTAGATAAGTATAGGAGAAGCTAAAAATATTTATAAAAGCGATTTAGTTTATTAAAAATTATAAATTTCCACTAATCGCAAGATATTCCTTTGGCATAGGCAAGTAGTTTTATTGCTAAGTAAAGATTATTGAGGTAAAAATATGTGGCCAAAGAATTTAAAAAATAAAAAAGGGTTTACCCTTATCGAGATAATTGTAGTTTTAACCATCCTGGCGGTACTAGCAGCCTTTTCAATACCGACTTATCTTGCTTATGTTAAAAATTCAAAAATGATGATGGATGAGTCGACCGTTGGTTTTTTAAATCGAATCACCCAGGCTTCTCGAATGAGTAACCCCAATAATGATCCCTTTATCGATGAAACAAAATCATCGGAAGACTTACGGCAAGTATTGGTTGACCGTGATTATTTATCGCCACCGGTTGAACCTAAAACAAAGGATGCTGAATTTGCTTGGGATTTTGAAAAAAGCAAATGGTATTTAAAGTTTGGCAATTCGTCTTATGTAGTAACTCTTTCTGATGGGCTTAAATTTAGAGATAA
The DNA here is from genome assembly GCA_964545675.1 of uncultured Lachnospiraceae bacterium. GTDB lineage: Bacteria > Bacillota > Clostridia > Eubacteriales > Eubacteriaceae > Acetobacterium. The sequence continues at coordinate 5,778 of CAZJGM010000046.1, forward strand.
AGATGATCTCGGAAGATTAGAGGGCCCTTACAGTGGAACAGCAAAAGATATCCTGATTCCAATCTCAATTGATGGGATAGATATTAAAGAAATTTATCAAGATGCTTTTGCAAATAAAGGCTTAATCGCTGTTAACTTTGATGAAAATAGTAAAATAGTACAAATTCATGCCCGTGCCTTTCAAGATAATAATTTAAAGAGTATTGATTTACCAGATTCTTTAACGAAAATTGATTTGCGGTCATTTAAAGACAATCAATTAACTGAAATAAAACTGCCTCCCAACTTGCAGAGGATTCAACAAAAGGCCTTTGAAGGAAATCCCTTAACAAAAATCGAAATTTCTGGGAATATAAGTGCCGATAATATAGGAGTTGATGCTTTTGGTGACCAGACCGAGCAATTTAAAACTGCTTACACCGAAGGTGGTGCGGGTACCTATATTTTAAATGGTGATACTTGGGTTCGCCAATAGTAGTCGAACCATAAAAATAATTAAGCAACGAATTAGCTGCTTAATTATATAAAAATCATAGAAAAAGCCGACTAATTTTCAAATTTTCAAAATTAGTCGGCTTTTTAATTTTTTCTAAAAAAATAAACCCCTTAAAATCAAGAGGCTTGCTTTATAGATAGGGTATTTAGATTTGGTGGAGGCGGTGGGAATCGAACCCACGTCCGAAAGTTTATTCACAGAAGACTCTCCGAGTGCAGTCATTGCTTATTTTCTCGTCTCCGCCCTACTCCAATGACAAAGGAGGGAAGAGACCAGCCTCTTAATCGTTAGGGATGCGAGGCACTATCCAAAACGGTTCCCTGCTTCAATGAACGTCTGAACCCAAAGCCACAGGTTGAATTGGGAGACGTGCGGCAATTATGTTGCCGCGTCAGTTTTAGAGCAACTTTAGTGCGTGATTACGCAGCTAAAGCCATTCCGTAACTTCTGTTTGTTTTTGCGTTTATATTTTGTTGCTGCTTTTTACGATGATCAGCACATCGACTCGCTACTCAAGCTTCAAAACCCCCGTCGAAACCAGTGCGCCCCCTCATTTTTAGCCATTGCGTCGAATGCTCTTTTGCATTCGTCGATTGGCATCACGCTCAGCTATGGTGTGGCGTTTATCATATAATTTTTTACCCTTTGCTAGGGCCAGTTCCATCTTCACCTTATTGTCTTTAAAATAAAGGGAAAGTGGCACTAAGGTATAACCCTCTCGCTTCTTAAGCCCAATGATTCGTCTGATTTGTTGTTTATGTAGTAAGAGCTTGCGAATCCGCAAGGGATCTTTATTATAAATATTGCCCTGCTCATAAGGATTAATATGCATCTGGTAGATAAAGACTTCACCATCCAAAACATCGGCATAGCTTTCTTTAAGGCTAACCTTGCCTTGTCTGATCGATTTAACTTCGGTCCCGTATAAAACCAGACCAACCTCATAGGTATCTTCGATGAAAAAATCATGACGGGCTTTTTTATTTTTAGCAATTATTTTTATGTTTTCGGCCATGATAAACTCCTTTCATCTAGGCTGGTCTTTTATTATACCATAGTTATCCTAATTAATCAACAATTTGAAAATCAATTTCACTGTGTTCGACATCAGCTCGAATAGCCTTAACGTTAACCGCTTGGCCTAAGCGATAGATTTTTTTAGTTCGCTCGCCAACATATTGGTGTAAGTCCGGATCGAGGACATAATAATCATCATTTAAGTCTTGGAGTTTGACCAAGCCTTCAATGGTATTGGGGAGGGCAACGAAGATGCCAAAGTTGGTGATGCCACTGATGCGTCCTTCAAAAACTTCACCAATATGCTTGGTCATGTATTCGGTCATTTTTAATTTGTTAATATCCGATTCAATCGATTCAGCTTGACGTTCTGTTCGGGAACTGTGGGCAGCTATTTCATCAAGGTTTTTTTCTAAAAACTGACGATGTTTTTTATTGACCTTATCTTTAAGGACCATTGACAGATAACGGTGAATCATTAAATCAGGGTAACGACGAATTGGGGAGGTGAAGTGGGTATAATGGCTTGCTGCTAGGGCATAGTGTCCTAAGAGATGCCCCTCGTAAACAGCTTGCTGCATGGTTCGCAGCATTAAGAGGGTGATCACCCGTTCCTGGTCGCTTCCTTCGATATCCTTTAATAATTTTTGAAAGTCACTTCCAGTTGGCACTTTTTTACGACTACCACCAAGTTTAAAGCCAAAGCGATTGATAAAATCACGAAAGGCTTCAAGTTTCTCTGGATGAGGTTCAGGATGGTTCCTAAAAATAAAGGGCAGATCAAGTTTTGATAAATGCTCGGCAATGGTTTCATTACAAACCAGCATAAATTCTTCGATCATCCGATGGGAGCTAAGTCGTTCTTCTATTTTTACATCAATAGGAAAGCCCTGGTCATTTAAGATGATTTTGGCTTCAGGGAAATCAAAATTAATGGCCCCTCGGGCAAGTCGCCTTGAATCATGGAGAATTTGACGAAGTTCATCCATCAATGTCAAATCCTCTTCAAAGGCCTTAATGGCTTGGGCTTCTTTATTATCTTCTTTATTTAACAAGGCATTTACTTGGTCATAAGTCATTCGTGATTTGGACCGGATAACGGATTTGAAGATATCATATTTTTTAACAATTCCTTTTTCAGTGATTTCCATTTCACAGCTAAAGGTTAAACGATCTTCACCAGGGACTAAGCTACAGATTTTATTGGACAAACGAAAGGGAAGCATGGGAACGACACGGTCAACTACATAAACCGAGTTTCCCCGTTCTCTGGCCGACTTATCTATGGCCGAGCCTTGCTTAACATAATAGGACACATCAGCGATATGGACTCCTAAAAGAAAATGGCCATTTTTAAGTTTTTTAATGGATACGGCATCATCAAAGTCTTTGGCATCCTTACCATCAATAGTAAAGATACGCTCATCTCGAAGATCACGTCTTTTTTTAAGCATTTGATCGGTGATTTTATCAGATAAGTATTTAACCTCATCGGTAACCTCTCGACTGAAATCCATGGGGATATCGTAACTTTTGATAATCGATAAAATATCAATTCCTGGGGCACCGGCTTTTCCCAGAACTTCAATAATTTTCCCTTCTGGACTTTTACCTTCGCTAGGCCAATCGATAATTTCAATAACGACTTTGTCGCCTGTTTTAGCCTTGCATTTTTTTTGATTGGCGATATAAATATCTTTACAAACGTGAATATTATCGGGAACAACAAAGCCATAACCATCGCTTTTTTGATATTGACCAACTAGTCGTTTATGGCCACGTTCGAGAATTTCAACGACTTTGCCTTCTTTTCTTTTTTGGTCTGCTTTTTTTAAGAGACGGATAGCTACCCGGTCTTTGTCGAGGGCTCCGTTAAGATTACTAGCAGCGATAAAGATATCATCATTAAAAATCGAGTCTTCGGGGATTAAAAAGGCAAAACCTTTTTGATTCCCTTGGAGAATTCCGGTGATTTTAGCTTGTTTGTGCTTTTTATACTTTCCATTTTCATCTTTTTTAACCTTGTTTTTAACCTCCATTTCCTTTAAAATATGCGATAACATTTGCTGATCTTTCTTTTTTTTAAGTCCGATAAAGTCAGACAATTCATCAAAGGTCATTTGATTGTATTTTTTATCACTCATCAAACGCCTGACAATTTTTTTTAATTCCTTTGTTTTCATTTACTCCCCTATCCTTTTTCGTAATTCATAAACCAGATTCATTATTTCAATTGGACTCATTTCATCCATATTAAGATCTCGAAGTGTTAAAAGAGCCTCTTCTTCTTCAGCTGTAATTGTTTTTGCAATTTCAAAAAAATTAAGTTGATTGGCCTTTGGCTCTTCAAAAGAGGGTGGTGAGGTGTTTAATAGTTCATTGCGATAGGTATCTTCGCCTGATTCTAAATGATTTAGGATTTCTTGGGCTCTTAGAGTTACAGGTTTTGGAAAACCAGCTAATTTTGCAACCTCAATCCCATAACTTTGATCAGCAGGACCAGGTATGATTTTTCTTAAGAAAATTACACCATCAGGAGTTTCTTTTAATCGAATACTAAAATTTTTGATTCCTGATTTGATATTTTCCAATTCCGTTAATTCATGGTAATGGGTGGCAAACAATGTTTTTGCCCCAATTTTAGTGTCATCATATAAATGTTCAACGACGGCCCAAGCGATACTGATCCCATCAAAGGTCGAGGTACCCCGGCCAATCTCATCTAAAATGATCAAGCTTTTAGAAGTAGCATTTTTAAGAATATTGGCGACCTCGGTCATTTCAACCATAAAGGTGCTTTGACCACTGGCTAAATCATCACTGGCTCCAACCCGGGTAAAAATCCGATCAACAATCCCAATTTTTGCCGCATCAGCCGGGACAAAAGAGCCGATTTGGGCCATCAGAACAATCAAGGCGACCTGCCTGATAAAGGTTGATTTTCCTGCCATATTGGGACCAGTGATTAAGATGATCCGTTGATTTTCATCATTGAGCAAACAATCATTAGTGATAAAATATTGCTTACCGATCATGTCTTCGACCACTGGGTGACGACCATTTTGAATGTCAAGGCTAGTGTCATCACTTAGTTCAGGACAAGTATAGTCATTAGCAAGGGCAACGATTGCCAGTGAATAAAGGGCATCTAATTGGGCTACTTGACTGGCTTTTGTTTGGATACGCATAATCTCGGCTAGGATTTTTTTTCGGATCCTTTGAAAAATCTGAGCCTCGCATTGGGCTAAACCGTCTTGGGCACCCAAAATTTGATCCTCCATCGCCTTAAGTTCAGGGGTAAAATAGCGTTCGGCATTGGATAGGGTCTGTTTCCTGATATATCGTTCAGGAACTTGATCTAAGTTACTTTTAGTCACTTCGATAAAATAGCCAAAGACCCGATTATACCTTACCTTTAAATTTTTAATGCCGGTCTTTTCTTTTTCCTCAATTTCTAGGTTACGAAGCCAATCCTGACCTTTTTCACTGGCCTCTCTAAAGTGATCAATTTTTTCGTTAAAGCCACTTTTAATAACATGACCATCCTTGATCACAAGGGGGGCATTGTCATCGATTGACGAATCAATCAAAGACCAGAGATCATTAAGGAGGTCTTCACTGGTAAAAATTCCAGAAAAATCAGCATCTTCAAAGCTTTTAAGAAGGGCATCAATCTCTGGAAGGGCCCCGATTGATTGTTTTAGTGCTAAAAGATCTCTGGGTGTGGCAGAGCCAAAGGCAATTTTTCCACAAAGCCGTTCAAAATCATAGACTTTGCTTAATATTTTTTTAAAGGCGTTTAACTTTTCTGGGTGGTCGTAAAAAGCTCGAACTGTTTTTTGTCTTTTTTTAATGGCAGCTAGTTTTAAAAGAGGCGTTTCTAGCCAACGCCTAAGGACACGGCCGCCCATTGCCGTAATGGTTTGATCCAGAACTCCGAGCAGACTGCCTTTTTTTTCAAGGGTGCGAAGGGTTTGAGTCAGTTCTAGATTTCGGCGGGACGATAAATCAAGAAGCATATAATCCTGACTTTCATAATAATTAAGGGATTTAATATGATCCAAGGCCCGCATTTGGGTGTTATCTAAATAAGCCAGTAAGGCACCAGCGGCTGAAATGGCATGATGGCGATTCTCAAGATCGAGGGCTCCGAGGGCAAAGACCTTAAATTGATCAAGAATTCGTTTCTCGCCTTTTAAACGATTAAAATATTTTTCAGGATAGAGATTTGTCATAATCCCAAAATTTGTTTCAATGCGTGTTATCGTTTTTGAATCTTCAAATAAGTTTGGATTTAAAATAATTTCAGAAGGCATTAAGCGACCAATTTCGTCAAAGAGATTAGACATTAGGGCCTCTTTGTTTTTCTCATAAATTTCGGTGACAAAAAAATCACCGGTTGAGATATCAAGACTAGCAATCCCTAAATGTTGGTCTTTAAAATAAAGAGCCATTAGATAATTGTTTTTCTTTGATTCAAGAAGTTTTCCTTCAGAAATGGTGCCAGGTGAGATGATCCGAACGATTTCTCGTTTGACGATTCCCTTGGCATCTTTGGGATCTTCAACTTGCTCGCAGATTGCTACCTTATAGCCTTTTTCAATTAAGCGAACAATATAAGATTGGGCCGCATGGTAGGGGACACCGCACATGGGGGCTTTTTCTTCTAAGCCACAATTTCGTCCCGTTAAGGCAATTTCTAATTCTCGTGATGCAACTAAGGCATCGTCGAAGAAAAGCTCATAAAAGTCACCTAATCGAAAGAATAAAAGAGCATCGGGGACTTGCTCATGGATTTCAAGATATTGGACCATCATGGGCGTGAGTGTTGACATCCATTACCTCCTCAATTATTTCACCATCTAAACTAAAGGATTTGACACCGCTTATTTTTACCTTAACGATTGAACCAATTGTCTTATGATTACCTGAAAAATTAACGAGTTTTCCTGTTTCGGTTCGACCACTTAGCCGTTTAGCATTATTTCGGCTCGGTTCTTCAACCAAAACATCAACAATTTTGTCTTTATAGTGAAGATTACACTCATAACTAATGGGATGGAGGACTTCAAGGCAGCGGTTTAGGCGTTCATGTTTAATATCCTCAGGAATTTGATTGGCCATGGTGGCAGCCGGTGTGCCACTACGAATCGAATAAAGAAAGGTAAAGGCCGAATCAAAATGGCAAGTCTCAATCAGTTTTAGCGTTTCGTTAAAATCGTCTTCGGTTTCGCCGGGAAAACCGATAATTAAATCGGTTGTGATGGCCACATTTGGAATTAATTCTCTTATTTTGGCCACTCGGTCAAGGATATCGTCTTGGTTATATTTGCGGTTCATAGCTTTAAGAACTTTGCTACTTCCAGATTGAATAGGAAGATGGATGTAATTACAAACCTTATCGCAGTCGGCAATGGTCTGAATTACGTCAAGGGTTAAATCTTTAGGATGGGAGGTCATAAAACGGATTCGCTCAATCCCCTCAATGGTATTAAGACGACGTAAAAGGGTGGCGAAATTAATGTCTTCTTGCAAATCATTGCCATAAGAATTGACATTTTGACCGAGTAAGGTAATTTCTAGGCAGCCATTTTTTGAAAGATTAACCACCTCTTCAAAAATTTTATCCGGTTTTCGGCTTAGTTCCCGCCCTCTAGTATAGGGAACAATGCAATAGGTACAAAAGTTATTGCAGCCATTCATAATGGTGACATAAGCTTTAAAGGGATATTTTCGCTCGGTGGGTAGGTTTTCGACAATTGTTTGCGAATCCTCCCAAATTTCAATCGTTTTTCGTCCATTTTTTAAAAAATTATTAAGGATTTCGGGCAAACGATGAAAATTATGGGTTCCAAAGATAAGGTCTACTTGGGGATAGGTGGTTTTAATCTTTTCAACAATTTCGGCTTGTTGCATCATACAGCCACAAACGGCCAGAATAAGATTGGGATTATTTTTTTTAACGGTTTTAAAGGCCCCGATATTTCCAAAGACCCGTTGATCGGCATTTTCTCGAACGCTACAAGTATTTAAAATAATAAGTCCGGCCTTTAATTCATCCTTTTCTTCACGGTAGCCGATGCTTTTTAAGAGACCAGCCATTTTTTCTGAGTCATTTTCGTTCATTTGACAGCCAAAGGTCATAATCTTAAAGGACCGTGGGTGATTATCTATTAGTCGTACTTTATTTTTACTCATCGTGTTTTCGTTCTCCTGTTGATTCTTTTATAAGTTCTTTTTTTATTATAACCTAAATAAATAAAAAAAACAGGATATCCATTAAAATCAATTTCTGAATTAAGCTTTAAAAATAATCATTTGCCAACCATAGATGACACATGGATGGTAGAAATTTAATGATATTTGCATATTCTTTTTTTGTTGGGGTATTATTATAGTAAATAATTTAAAAAAGGAGGATATTATGAAAAACAATTATGTGAAATTTGGATTAATGATTTTAACAT
>CAZJGM010000047.1:0-13406 GCA_964545675.1 uncultured Lachnospiraceae bacterium
AAATTCTAATAAATATAATACTCGTCCCTTTTTGTTTATTTGAGTCCCCATGTTTTACCTCTTTAGCTAGGTTCATTTAACCCTTATGTCCATTAACAATCGTCATCTCATCCACCAACTATCTTTTCTCTTTGTACTTTTACCGCCATGTCGTTTAAAGGTAAATTTTCTTGTCTCTGACGAGATTTTTTTTATAAAAGGAGTAATCTCTTTTCCGCCAACAACCCACAAAATACCGCCTTTTGAACGGTTGTCTATATAGTCTAGTCCCTCCGCTTCAATGACTTCAAGTAAATTATCATCATCAACAATTATTTCATTTTGTGAGTCAATTCTACTCATACCGTCTTCTTTTCCTGTATCTTTTTCATTATCATTAAGCCAATCTAATAATTTAAGAGGATCTTCTAATATCTCTAGATTTATTGTAGCCGCATCAAATCCTTGTGTTGTTGATTGTAAATCATCATCAAGTTGGAGCTCACCACCAAAATTTTCTTCCTCACTTGATTCCTCTAACTTATCATCAGCAACTTCCATATTATCGAGTTCATATTCGATTAAATCAAAATCAATATCCTCTCCAATCTCTTCCACTTCAGCTTCTACGCCATTAACTAGATTATATTCAAAAAAGTCATCACCATAGACTAAAAACTGCTCATTATACATATCCTCAACCAGATTATTCAATTCATCCCAATGGTAGTATTGCTTCACACCATCTTTTACTAATAGTGGCGGGAGGGATTCAAATCTTATATACTCTTTGGACATTGGATGAATATAATAACCCCTCGCTGCGGCATAAATAAAATCAAAAAAACACTCTGAAACATTAATATCTGAAAAATTATAGGCTGTTAATGCCCTGAAAAAATTATCATGATTTTCATCAAACCAATCTGAAAGAATAATCGAATCATTATTTTCTCCTGTGCAATAATTAAATGACAGCATATACTCTCCCCTGTACCGAAAGAGAACTACTGAATAAAATTTAGCCACTTTGGCAATTACTAGGTGAATGTCGTGCGCAGTTACACTCCGATCGATGCAATTATCATCAATCTCAACTGAAAAATACTCGATATACTGATCACTGTTATAGCGAAAACTCTCATTGTCTTTTTTAAACAAATAAGCAATATTCGTAATCTCTTCTAGCGTATTTCGATCTTCCGATGTTAATACTTTTTTTACCTTCATATCTACATATATAAAATGCAATACATCAGAAGAAGCAAAAATCGGTTCTTGAAGAAAAGATGTATGTCCTAAAGCTGCAAAAAAATCTATACCGACTCGTTCAATGGCTTTATAAGACAATGCATTCGAAAGAATTTCTGTGCTTTGAAACAAACTGTTCATCTCCTCTCAACAGCGAATTTTACTTTATCCATTAATTAAGCGTGCTAATTTTTCGTCATAGGAAATACCCTTAATCTCTTCTGCGAATGACTCCATTAAATCGTATGCCTTAGTGATATAATCTTCCTGTGTCGAATAATCATCATAAAATTTTTCGTAAAGGATCTCGATCCCACCACGAATATATGAGTTAAACAGCTCTAAATTTTTTGCAAGTTTATCCGAATCTTTAATATCAGCATCATAACGAAAAGCACGATTAATTCTTTCATCGGTTGATATTTTCGAATTTTCATCTAAAAGGGAAACTAAGCGGTACAAGAAAACACAATCTTCTCTGCAGGTCGAGAATGCATCTGCGTAAATTCGTGCTCTATCCTGTGAAGTAGTATCTCTAGCCGATATTTTGTTATAAAGCAAGCCGAAAATGGCACCATTCATATAGACATCAATATATCGATCAAATATTTTTGTTTCATTCACTAGAAACTTAATATAGGTGGCATGTTTTCCTGTAAATGTATAATCGTTTTCAAACATTACTTAACCCTCCTTTAGTTCCGAATATTCTTCACTATGTTTCACTAATCTATATTTCCCGCCAACTCGATCAGATATAACACGTTCGGCATAGCGCCAATCTTTTTGCATAACAAACATAATCACTTGCTCGGCTACTTCAGGCAATACTCTAGAAATATTTGTCGTATGCGTTTCATCAGTGTTTGAAAATGGCGCATCCATCACTAGGGGATATGGTTCAGACGAAAGATCAAATTCTTCAGAACCGATCTCACTTACTATTTTTTCTTTGGCTAAGGTTACTAAACCTGCTATAAAAGCAAAGTTTTTAACCCGATTCAAACCCTCCGATTCACCCGATACAATTTCGCGATCTGAAACAGTTGTCAGAAGTGAAACCCGGTATTTTGAATCTATTTCGACCCGTCTATTTCCATGATACATCTTATCAAAAATAATATTGACTTCTTCTTCTAGTTTTTCACGGATATATCCTTCTCTATCTTCGTATGCTGAAATTAGCCAATCACTAATCGCTTCTCCATAATAAATATAATTAAGAATTGTTTTATTCTTGCCTGAAACTGCAATAAGACCATCATAAATCCTTTGAAATCGATCAATATTTGCTTTTGTTATTGCATTTTCAGCGATATGGCGTTCTTTTTTTACTTCTAATTGGTCAAGTGTTGATTTTACATCGATAAGATCTAGTTCGAACCTTCGCATATCTTCTTTCCCGCGAATACGATCACTTATCTCTTCAATCTCATCATTCCAATCTTGAATACGTGTTTTTGAGCGATATAATTCTTCATACCTACTTTTTATACTTTCAAAAATCCGCACATTAGAATCGCCAAATTTATTGATACGACTTTTATAATTTCTCACTGTATTTCCTATCGATTCAGGTGGTACGTATTGCATTTCTTCAAGAATATGCTTAAGTGCGTCATTCCCATCTTTTAATTCACAACCACAGATACACTTGCCCCGTTTTACAATATCCTCCAATGTAACTTTTGTTAAATCTTTTATTCCTTTATCATCGATCTTTACTTCCCGCAAAAAATCACTTACTTGCTTTAGCAAGGGTTGTGCAAAAAAACGCATGTAACCATAACTATATTCCTTAAGAAGTATCTTAATTATTTCAGCTTGGGCATTTAACTCGTATGAAACATTTTTTTCTAACTTTTCTTTTTTCTTTTGCAATGCTCCAGTAGATTGGTTGTCTCTAAGTTTTTCATCTAACTCTTTTTTACGACTCTCATAATAGCTTATTTCTTTTATATTTGTTTCCATTTGTTCGTTTACAACTTCATACCTTGCCTGCTGGTCTTGAACGCGATTTAAAGCCTCTACAGCTCTTTGATCACCATCTAAGTCCATTGACCCATAAAGTTGTCCAAGGACTGTTGTCTTATTTGTTTTTGTACCAATATGTTTAATTGCATTAGCAAGCACTGATAGTCCTAATAGACCTTTGACTGATTCTGTCAGATCTTTTCGATCACTTATTGAACCGACACGTTCTGTATCAAAGAAAAAATAAGACGATAAGTCTCTAGGTAAAATTTGATTGATCACATTTTCAATTTTACTCTCCTTGATATTTTCCGTCTGGCCGTCCTCATCCTTATAAGATACCTTAATTCTCGGGTTTGCTGGACGAGCTCTACCATCTCTTTTTACATAGTTTTGAAATCGAGTTATAATGTATTCGATCCCACTGTGAATTAATTCGATCTCCACACTGACCTCTTTTTCATCACCTTCTTGCATCAACTCGGCTATTCCATAGTTCAAAAGAAAATCTGCGCTAGGTAGTTGTACAAATTCGTAAAAACACCAATTAAATGCTTGAAGAAGCGTTGTTTTTCCAAAGGTATTATCCCCTAGTATTACTGTTACATTTTTATCTTGGTCACAAGAGAAGGCGATAGATTGCTCTCCCTTATACTGTCTAAAATTATTCATTGTAAGCGATTTAAGTAACATAATTCAAAACTCCTTAGTATGTTTTTTTTACTTCATTGATAATTATCTTTCTAATAGCCTCAACCATTGCATCATTTGATTTTTCTCTTGTTTTTAAATTTTTTTGTTCTAATGTTAAAATATCTACCTTCATCTGCCCTAATTTCTTTTCATTTAATTCTGTATCATGATAATTAGACATTTTGATTTCCCCTTTCATCTTCAATCGTAATATTAAATGCTTTGTTTATCTCTAAAATAAGTTTGTCTACTTTTGATGAATTTTCTGAGATTGATGCAAAATCCTTCATCCGAGTCATTTCTCGAATTGCCAGCGATTTTACACTCTCACAGACATCACTCGAATAGTTATAAACAGAATCTAGTGGTATTGGTAGCGTAATAAAATCATAAATCCTCGCAAAATCTTTTCCCTTATAGGTTCTGAGCACACGGCCACGTCGTTGTATGTACTCCTTAGGATTTGTACTACTCGCAAGAATAAATGCCGTTTTTATACTGGGAATATTTACCCCTTCATCAAGGCAACGAATTGCTATAAGGACTTGCTGGTGCTTTGCATCTGCAAATTCTTTCTTAAGTATTTCTCGCTCGTCCGATGACTCTTCTGATGTAAATTTCGACACTCTCATACCCATTTCATTTCCAAGTAAATCAGCTACAATATCAACTTGTCGCATATCATCTACCGGTGGCTCATCCTCTTTATAATCAACATCTTGCATGGTCGTCGCCCCACAATAAACTAAAATGTGATTGCCTTTCTGATAATCAGCCATTAATTTTTTTAGCATCACGACTTTTTCATTCGCCCCTGCTACAATCCGGGCACGTTTTATTAGAAGCATCTTAACATAATCTGAAAAAATAATTTTATTGCCTTTTTTAGCTGATCCGTGAACCCCTCTTCCTATCTGCAAAGTCAGTTCTAAATAGTCCGCTAGTTCATTGTCATTAAGGGCTACCACAACGGGATAATAATAATAGGGTGTTAACATGCCCTTATTAATGGCTTCTTCTAAGGTGTACTCAATACATTTTTCGCCAAAATAATCATATAATTTTTGTGTACCTTCCTCATCACCATGCCGATCGATTGTCGCAGATAGAGCTAGCCTATATTTCATATTTGCTAATAAGGACCTGCTAAGATGTTGTGCCCCAAAATTATGGGCCTCATCAACGATAAGTAAGCTGTTTCCCTTTAGTGAATTGATTTGCTCTTGGACAAATTCACTAGAAAAGGTTGCATTTGTGGAAATTACACAAAAATGTTTATTCACACCAAGATTAAAACCTCTTACCGCTGTTTTTAAGCGTTTTCTCCAATCTTTTTGGCTTGATGCTGAATAACAAACAATTGGCTTCATTCCAAATTTATTAATATCTTCTTTCCACTGTTCGACTAAATGTTGAAATGGGCAAACAATAATAACTGCTAGCTCTTTGCCACTATCCTCATATAGTTTAGATACCGCAGCTAGTGCTGTATATGTTTTCCCTGTTCCAGTGGCCATATCAAAGATTCCCCTATAATCATGGTCTCTCCAACTATCAATTGCTTGATTTTGATAATCGCGAATTTCTACCTCGTCTGGAATTCTAGGATAAGGCCTAATGTAATCGACTTTATTAGTAATTTCCTCTTTCGGTCTTTTAAGCCTACTGACGCTTGTTAAATCAATGCCATCTGTACGTTTATACTGTTCGATGATTTTCTTTTCAATTAATGGGAAGTTAATCACTTCGATATAGGGTTCATTATTATTCCACATCGTTTCAAATGTTTCTATTTTAGATTTCACTCTTTCATCGTCTTTTGACCAAGAAGTAAAGACATCGATCATTTCATAATTATATGAAAAAGCATTAGCACTTTCATTCATGGAACCCGTAAAAACAATTGTATTTTTTTCAGAATCAGTCATAAGGCCCATTTTTTCATGAAACATCCCAATACTATTACCTTTTTCAAGAAATGCAATTTTTATTTCTAATCTTCCAAAGGCGATCAGATTAGATAAGAGATTAAGTTTTGCTTCTTCAAATTTCCCTTTTGCCTCATGCAGTTCTCTTAGAAGGGATTCCTCAATAACCTTATTCCGCCTCTCAAACCCATCTTCAATCGCTGCAATATCTTGCTTCGATAATTTTGGAGAAGCGATAAGTTTAATTTTTCCCTCGTTTTTAATTAAGCCCTCAATCCCATCCATTAATTCAATAAGCGCTGAGGAAGAAAAGAAACCAACTGCCCGCTTATATGATGTTGATTTAGAAAGAATTGGCGTGTAAAAATTTTGTACAACATCATCTGATAGCGACCGATATTCTGTTTTTATATTAAGATCACGAAAGCTAATAAGATCACCCCTTAACTATTTTCTTCAATAAAATCTAATGCCTTTTGAAGGATTACAAATTCTTCATCCCTTGTAAAATAACTTGCACTAAGTCTAACTGTGCCCGAAGGAAAAGTCCCTAAAAACTTATGTGCAGAAGGCGAACAGTGCAAGCCAGTCCGGACGGCCACGTGATGATCACTTAGCACTAAGCCGATATCATCGGGACTATAACCTTCAAATATGCAGGAAATGACACCAACCGATTCAACTCGGTTCTCGTTGCCAATTAAACGGATATTTGAATAGTCATCCATTAATTGAATCAAGCGTTGATGGTTTTTCTGTTCTTGTAAAAAAATATTATTAATACCAATTTGCTTTATCCACGTTAAAGATGCATGTAAGCCGGAAAGCGCCATCACATTAACACTACCGATTTCAAATCGGCCAGGTAATTCTTCCGGCAACTCTTGATTCGCAGAATCAATTCCCGTTCCTCCAAATAAAAGCGGTTTTGGTAATTTTGTCTTTTTCATTGTAAAACCAGAAACACCAAAAGGTCCATATAAGGTTTTATGGCCAGCAAATACGGTAAAGTCAATATCATCATTGTCGATTTTTGTATCAATTAATCCGGCTGTTTGACTCATGTCAATTATTGTTGTCGCTTCGTAGGACTTAGCTAAAGCACATATTTTTTCAACGGGTGCTATTAGCCCACATACGTTACTCGCATGACTAATTATAAGGATATTCGGTTTATCTTTAGAAAATTGACCTTTAATTTTTTCAAGATCATATTTCATAGTTTTACGATCAACAAATAATTCATGGATATTAAGCTTGTAGTTACTTTTCAAATGGTGGATAACTCGCGTCACCGCATTATGTTCAAACGGCGATAGATAGACATTACAACC
This sequence comes from uncultured Lachnospiraceae bacterium, assembly GCA_964545675.1. Lineage (GTDB taxonomy): Bacteria > Bacillota > Clostridia > Eubacteriales > Eubacteriaceae > Acetobacterium. The sequence goes on from CAZJGM010000047.1 coordinate 7,160, forward strand.
GTCAAAGTAAGTTTGCCCTTGAATCAAAACATTTAATGCCTCTGTCGCTGACGATGTGAATACAAGCTTCCGGCTTGAACAATTAAAGATATCTAAAAGCAGTTGTCGTGTTTCATCTACCATTTCTGCTGCCTTATATGCAAGCTTATGCTGGCCTCGCCCAATATTTACACCGTAAGAGCGGTAATATTCATCCATAAATAGATAGACAGATTCTGGTTTTGGAAAAGTTGTAGCCGCGTTATCAAAATAAGCAAAAGATGACATTTTCCCTCCCTTTAGCACATTTTTTCAAGTAATTCAATAAGCACCTGCCGTTTTTCTTGTTCGGTAATCGCCTCTCCCATCTCATCTATGGCGTTTGTCACTTCATTTAAGAGTAATTTTGCTCTTGGACTATAGACTGTTTTATTAAACGACTTGGTGTTTTCTTTCCCATGACGATCTACAAATATGATCCGATACTGATCAGATGTAATTCTTTGTGCATCTTCATTTAAATCGTATAAATCAATATTTTTTTTGAAACTTGCAAAGTCTTTTATAAAAGAATCAATCATTTTAGCATCCCAATCTTCAATTCTTAGGGCGGTCGTTGCTTTTGCAAGGCTTTCAATGAATTTTGTATCATCACTCTCAATGAACCTAAAGACATCAAGGATGCGATTTTCACTGCTTGCAAAAAGGTGATTAGTCGTAGCCGTTGTTAATTTTTCATACCAATCTTTTGCCAGAGAACAAAGACTTGACTTAGAAGTCTTAGCCGTAAAAATATCCTTCACATCTAGAATAAGGATCTCTATAAGCTTATCCATTGCTTGATCAAAAGTAGATTTTGTTTGATAAATCTTATCAACTAAACTTAAGTCACATTCTTTGTGATTAAAAATAGATGGAAGCTTGTCAAATAAATATTCTCTAGCATTTGGTTCATAACGTTTTAGTGAATTAATAAATTTTCTTTTCTCTTTTGCTATTTTTTCTTTGGGGATATCCTTACCCTTATAGGTATTTTCTATTTCCTTCGTGTATTTAGGCAACGACATATACCAACGGTTCATTGCTAAAAGAAGGTAAGAAAAGCTATTGTATCCCTTTTCTTTTTCTAATATATAATCAGCAAATACACTCTCTAATCCTTTCATGTAATGACGCTTATCGTCATCCCAATTTACATAAATAAGGCTATAGTCCCAAGGATTTTCATTTATACTATTTAGTAAATCGGCTGTCAGTTTCATTTCCTGATTATTATTTAAGATAACAATGTTTTGTTTGCATTGGTGTAAGACAAAGGCAATATAAATTGGTATTACGCCTTTTTTGAGTCCAATCCCGTACTCATCGGCTAATGTTAACTTCTCATATAGTCTGCCAATAGAATGACTTTTTTCGTCAGTTGAATTTGTGAAAAACGTACGAATTATCGAAATCAGTCGAGAAAAATGTTCATCTTTTATCTCCGATAGGACCTGCGGATCATCTTTTACATTTGTTAGTAGACCGGTCTGGATAAGGGTACTTCGCATTATTGACACATCTTGTCCCGAGCCAGAAAGTCCTAAATTAGCTTCAAAAGGATTAGCTAGCAAGCCATTTAATAATTTTGTTCGGCTATTTATCGCCACTGTTGGTAGAATGTTTTTATTAATTGATTCATTATTAATGACTGGTGTATTTGGAAAAAGCCTATCACAGACCCTCGATAGCAATTGCGAAAGTTGAGCTTTTCGCATAATAGGATAACAATTATTTTCAAAGTAATAGCTCGATTTGCCGAGCTCCGGCCTTGTAAATAAATTTATATAATTTGAAAGCACTTCTTCGAGATCCTCAATGTAGATGTCGTATTCATCCGAAAGAATAGCATCATCACTGGCTAATAACTTAAGTGCTGAAACGGCACTATATTCAAAGGCAATCTCGTCAATTTCACTATATTCATTGGGAACAATAAAAATAATCCGATTAGACGGCTTTTCCATCGATGTAATATATTTTTTTATCTCAACTATATCCGTTTCGCTTTTTGCAACTAAAGCAAAAACAATTCCATCGGCTTTTGTCGAATCGATAAATCGATTCCAATCAATCACATTCCAAAAGTCAACACTACTAAGAAAGATAAAATCAAAGTAACGGGTAATTTCCTTTTCATCATTATACCGGGTTGGATAAAGAAAATTATTGAATGAAAAGTCATTCAAAATATTTGTCACATTTGATCTTGCTTTAAAACTCTCAACTTTTCGTGCAATTTCATTTTGAATATCAATTCCACTGCTTTCTTTAAGTTTTAAATAGTTGTTACTTCTCTTTAAATAAATAATGCAATCTTGTTCCTTAAGTTCTTGGATTGTATCGATGATCACTTTTATATCATCAACACTTTCCTGATAGGCTGCTATAATTACATCAATCACTGGAGGCATTTTTTCGAATTGCTCAATAATATAGATAAGTGAAATCATCTTTATTATTTTAGAGGCTAAGGAATTTTCCTCAACCCGATGTAATATTTTTTCAGTTAACTTATATTGCTTATGTGCCGGACTGCTAAAAGCTTCCTTGCGAAGTAAGGGTTCAAAATAATCATACAAATAGTCTGGCGTCAGGAGATCAAAAGCTGACTCAGACCTTGTGTGTAAAAAAGTGGAAAGGGTGTGTTTCTCTTCCGAAGAAAGAAAGGTAAAAAGTGTTCGTTCGTTTTGTGCGATCTTTTCAGAAATTCGAGGGAGGATAAATGTTGACATTGGATGGAGTGGATAACAACCGTGGATGGCAACCTGGGTTGATAACTTATCATCTTCATCTAAAAATCCTAAGCTAGTCGACTTTAAAGCCAGTTCCTTAAATTTATTTTCATGATCTTTTTCAAATTTATTCCATTTTTTTGATTCTTTTAAAATAACTGCCGAAATAATCTCGTACATCTGGGGGAAATTATTATGCAATGAAATATGTTTAAACCGCCCTGATACACCTCGCCAACCATCGACCTTTTCTTTAGGAAGTTTATCATCAATGTAGTTTGCAATATCCTTGTGCGAGATCAGCACCAAATGCATTTGATTTTTCCCACTTCGATTACATTTTTCAGCAAAGTCTTGAAGGAGCTTTATGTCACTTAATGATGCTTTGTTAATGCTTGATTCTAAATATTTGCTAAATTCATCATATACAATAAATACGCCTGAATAGCCTCTCTTTTTTAATTCTTCAACAACTTTTTCATACAAATCAACGACATCGAATCCTAAAAACGGATTAAATAAACTTCCTGATGTTAACTTTGGATAAAGTTCTTGGAATAATTCGAAGGAAGGCCCATCAAATTCTTTTAAATTGACGAGAAATTCCTCAATTGGCATATTGATACTTTCAATAAACTTCTCATAGGTCTCTGGATAATTATTTTTCCAGCTCGAGACGGCATTAGCTGCTGCTACAAAATGTGTTTCTGGCATCAAATCTGATAATTCGGAATCTGAGAGTGCCTTCTTTAATGCCGCAAGAAAGGCTTGGCTTAAATTTGAACCGCTCGTACTGACAACAATGGGGAGTATTTTTTTAGGTCCCTTAATGTATTCGTTTACGAACTGATAAAAGTTGGGGTTATAAGATTGTACCTTTTCCAAAATGGTCTTAAAAATAGTTTTATCCTTTATTCGCAACAATGCCAAAAGCATCAATATAATGTGCGATTTTCCCCGTCCATAAGCACCAACAAACATCCTCGCCCGCTGTGTCGAATTATCTGCAGTAGTAAGTAATATCTCCTCTAGCACTTCTATTGAAGACAATGTTGGGATGAAACCTTTAATTTTATCTTCGTCATATAAATCATAAGCGATGTTTATGGATGTTTGAAAACCCTCAGCAACGCTTATCATATCCTTGTTCATATGGTTTCTCCTCACTAATTATTTAACGACTTATAATATTCATCTATGCATTGGATAAATGTCATCTCGCTAATTATTTTGATCACATCTAAACCGGCCGTACGAATCACTTTGATATAATTATAACGTTCTAATTTATAAAGAAGTTCTGTCAACGCAATAATATCCAAGTTAAATATCTTTCCAATGTTTTTCGGGTCATTTTGGATCGATGCTATCTTAATCTCATTACTAGCCTTTGCTTGATCAATAATTATCGCTAAAGCGATTAATAGTGGTAATGAATCACTTTTTATTTTTCGTCGTTTATATATTTTTTTCTTTTTATTTGAGAAATCAATTAATCCCATCTCACCTAATGGGCAATCAATGTTACTTTCAGCTGATACTTTCTTAGGATTCGACTTTGACCGTGATATATAAGTGTTTATGATACAATTAAAATCATCTTCTAGTGATCGACTAGAAACCTCAACACCTTGTAGACGCAGATAATTTGATATGTGTAAGACAAAATCATCTCGTGTAAATTCTGTGAGTTTGAATTCATTGAATAAAAAAAACCACGCTGTCGCTAAATCTAGGTTCGAGGCTAACGTATAATGAAGCAGACATAAGGTACCAATCTCTTCCGTATAGGGATCGTTTTTAAATATTAGCTCTCCAAGATCTGTAAAGGTCTGCATACGCCTTCCCTTTTTAGGCTCGCTCGTTAACATAAACGCTTGAAGCCAATAGCGCAAAGACTTTACCATGTTCGACCCGATGCCAAGAATGTCCATCGGGTTGCCATTTGTTCCCATGAAAACAAATGGATCTTTATTGACATTTTTAAGACCTTTATTAAGCCATCCCTTTCTTAAAAAAAAAGTTTCATGCCCTCTAAATTTCATCTTTTTCTCCGTTCTACTTCTTAGTCCTCAAATATTTATCCATCATGCATCCGCCATCTAAATATTTAGCCGTTACACACATCTTACATCTTTTACATTTTTTATCACTAATATGGTATTGGCCACCAACAATTGAGATCGCCCCAAATTTACATAAGGATTCACATTTTAAGCATTCCCGGCAGGCATTATACTTCCTTATCTGATAGCTTATCATTCGTTGTAAATCATCGTGCTTTGCAACATTCATCGTCTTGATCTTTACTGCATGAGTATATCCCTCCTGAGTAATTGGCTGAATGGAAATGATCGGTATCTGTGTTTTTATATCGGTGATAATTATCTCATTGATCAACTTCCGGCCTAACTCTGCCGATATTTTCCCAAACGGATTAAACAATTCAAAAAACCAGTCTTCTAAGGGCTTGTTGATTTGATAAACCTTAGCATGGTCTTCTACCGTGCAGTTAGTAAATTTAATTTTTACATCCTCTGCTGCTGTCAGCCCATTACCACCTTGTCGTGCTTTCCATTTTCCCGTATCAACATATACTTCGGGATCAGGTTTCCCAACCTTTTTAGCAAAATCAATCAGGAAATTACGCCATTTTTTTGATTGTTCCGGCATATATAATGATGAAAGAAATTGAGCCCGCAAATTATTATTCGGACAGCACCAACATCCCACCCTATCGTAACCAAGCCGATAAGCATCATTAAAATCGATACCTTCACTTAGTAAGTAAAGCCAAATGTCAATGTCTTTCCAAAAGAAAATTGGTGATGCTACTGTCTGTTGTTGAATCTTTAAAGCTTCTGGATTATCTTCAATTCGATTGTATTTACTCCGACTGACAGACTCATACTTCCTGATCCCATAAAAAGTAAGAATTTCTGTATCACGATATAAACTATTTAATACTCTACTAATTGGCCCTGTTTTGAACATCGAGCAACACCATCGTAGCATTCTTGCTGGTGGCCCAATTTCCTCACAGACCTTATAAAAATCTTGTTCTTTATTTTGTGCTACTTTAAAAATTGCTTTTGGATTATTTTTACGAAAACGCTTTACATATTCACCTGTCAAAGGGAACTCTAAGGTGGTATCACCAAAAATATGAACAATACTGGGATTGCTTAAAGCCCTTGACGTTAAATCAGCAGTCACTGTGGAATCTTTACCTCCAGAAAATGAAATAACAATATTTTCTTCTGGGTATTTACTTGCTGCCTTATTTATAAAAATTCTTGCTTCATCAAAAAGATACTGCAAATGTATACTATTTGCAGCGCAAAACTTTTTAATATTTTCATCAAAAAATTCATAGGAGTTTTGTCCTGAATATTTTTCTAATTTCTCAATAAGCTCTGACACTTTTGCCCTGTCATAGATACTATTTGAAAGAATTTTCACTTTTCCATCAATAAAGTAGCGATTCATTGAGG
>CAZJGM010000048.1:0-12868 GCA_964545675.1 uncultured Lachnospiraceae bacterium
TTACCCCATAGGAGTAAGCAATGAAAATTCTTGGTATTATTTCTGAATATAATCCTTTCCACCTAGGTCATGACTATCATTTAAAGCAATCAAAGGAAATCCTAGCCCCTGACGGTGTCATGGCCCTTATGAGTGGAAGTATTATGCAACGTGGTGAATTTGCCCTTTTAAATAAGTGGGAACGCACTCGTTTTGCCCTTAAATCTGGAATTGATCTAGTTTGTGAACTCCCCTTTGTCTACGCTGGTCAAAGTGCCGAAATCTTTGCTTCAGGAGCGATTGATCTTTTAGATCGTTCGGGGATTTGTAATTATCTTAGCTTTGGTTCAGAACATGGGGACATTAATCATTTAAAGCACTTAGCTTTTTACCTAGCCGATGAAAGCCTTTCATTTAAACTCCAATTAAAAAAGAATCTCAATTTTGGTCATTCTTTTGCAAGATCACGGGAACTAGCCATCCAGAACTTACTTGGCCAGTCTTATGCCAAACTTTTAAATGAGCCCAATAATATTTTAGCAATTGAATATTTAAAAGCACTTTACCGAAAAAAAAGTAACATTCTACCGATTACGATTAGGCGCAAGGGAGCAGGGTATCATAGCCTTGAGGATTCAAGCCATTTAAGTGCAACTTTTATCCGAAAAGAATTAATTAACTATCAGTGCTTAAAGGACAGGGATGCCCCTAAAGCTGAGATCGCTAAAATATTAGCCCAAAAATTGCCTTATCCGACGGCAGAAATCCTTGAAGCCATGAAAAATTATAATCCCTTAGGTGATCAAAATTATTTAAAGGCCCTTCGTTTTAAGATTCTTGGCCAGCATGTTTCACAGCTTAGAGATATCCCCTATGTTTCAGAGGGACTCGAACATAAAATCAGAGATTCTATTAAAACAGCAGATACACTTAAGACCCTTATCGATGGAATTATCTCAAAACGCATTCCCCGCACCCGAGTCCAACGAATTTTAGCCAATTGCATTGTTTCAATGAATCAGCGAGACTTAAATCAACCAACCTATTTGAGAATTCTTGGCTTTAATCAAAGAGGTCAAGCAATGATCAAAGCCATTAAAGATGAGGGAAAAATTTGTCTCATTAATAATGCCCGTAAAAGTCAAGAGCAATTATCTGACCAGCAAAAAATAATGCTCGACTATGATATTCGAGCCACCGATCTTCATAATCTTTTTTATGAACAAGACTATTGTTATCATCGTGATCTTTGTCAAGATCCCATTCGCATTTAAACTCGTATAAAAGGAGATCCCATGTTTGAATCAGAAAAAAATGAAAGCTCCAAAAACCCGATTTTTTATCCCCCTTGCGGACCAGTAAAAGGCGAACGGCAAAAGAATATTATCAGTTTTAAAGGTATTCCCTATGCCTATCCACCGGTGTTAGAACGTCGATTCAGAGCTCCTGAAGCTCTCCCCCCTTGGACAGAGGTGAAAAACTGTTTAGAGCATGGACCTAATGCCATGCAAATGGGTGGCATCACCATCGACACCCTTGCCTCTTATCGGATGGATGGCAAAAGTGAAGACTGTCTCTACCTTAATATATGGATACCTAGCTCTAAAGGAGATGAGAAATTGCCCGTTTATGTTTTTATCCACGGTGGTGCCTATGCCACTGGTTCAGGCTCTGAAATCATGTATGACGGCCATCGCATGGCTGAACAAGGTATTATTGTGGTCACCATCAATTACCGCTTGGGGGCCCTTGGCTTTCTTGCCACCCACGCCTTGATGGAGGAAGCAGGAACGACTGGAAATTATGGGCTTTTAGACCAAATCCAGGCCTTACATTGGGTAAAAGAAAACATTGCTGCCTTTGGTGGCGACCCAAATCGCGTAACTGTCGGTGGGCAATCAGCCGGTGCCTATTCTGTCACTGCCTTGCTCTTATCTCCTTTAGCCAAAGGGCTTTTTTCTCAAGCCATTGCTCAAAGTGGCTCAATCCTTTCCCTGTCTTCTTTTGACCGTTTAAACCATGGTTCTTTTAAAAAAACCATGGATAGTGGCTCGCGTTTTTGCCAAAGTCTAGGCCTCCAGGACTCTCTTGAAGATTTAGCTGAACTTCGAAAAATCCCCAGCGATCTATTAGCAGCTTGTTCGATGGTGAAAGCCGATCAATCGACGGTCCCTCATGCCTTTAGTTTTTGGCCTGTCTATGATGGTATTGTTCTTCCTAAGGATCCCCTTCAAGCTTTAAAAAGTCATCAGATGTCTAAAGTAAAGCTTTTAATGGGTTATAATACCGATGAATCATCCTTATTTATTAAAGCTCACACCAATCCTGGAATTTATAAAATGCTCTGTTATCAAATCTTTGGCCGAGACAAGGGAAAAGAAATTCTCGATTATTTCTATCTCGATGATGAACATAGTGCCTTTGATCGGGCAAAAGAAGTTTATACTTACTCTGCTTTTTTGATTGGCATGTTCATGTTCGCTAAACAGTATGCTTTAATGGGTGAAGATGTTTATTTTTATAATTTCAATTTTGATCTGACTCTTTTAAAGGTTTTATCACTTAATACCGCTCATGGCATGGAATTGCCCTTTGTTTTTGGAAATGGTATTAATCAACGTAGGGCCTCGCGAATTAGTAATCTATCATGGATTATCCAACATTCTTGGGTAAATTTTATTAAAAGAGGTAACCCTAATTTTAAAGAAGACTATAAGGGCAAGGTCGAGTGGCCACGCTTTAAGCCTAGCAATCCGGAGATCATAATTTTTGATAAAAAACTCCATAGCCAGCCCCTCCCCAATCTTTTTGACTTGCAATTTCTTGAAGAGTTATTATTCTAAAAAAATACATAAGAATGCCCGGAATTTTTATCTTCCGGGCGTTAAAGACTATTTAAAAATACCACTAAAGAAATCACCGATATTTTGAAAGAAGTCTTGTACTTTCACAACAAAACCCTCGGTTTTCTGACTAGCATCGATCAATTTTAAAAACGTATCCGGGTCCATATTTAACTCATTAAATTTATTAACCAGACCCAATATTTGTTCAACTTGGTCATCCGATAAGACGGTATCGTATTTTTCTGCCGTTTCCACGATAAGCACCCGAATCTCATCATCGTTCATGGTCTTCGTTTGGGCAATTTCGCTTTTAAGACTATTGATAATATTAAGGGCGTCATCTCCGATGGCATCCTTAAGTTCTCCTGTGACCACTACCTCTTCTACAGCAGTTGTTTTGGCCCCTTCATCTAATTCTTTTCCGGTTGCCACCTCATAGGCCTTATAAATGCCCGTTAAAGCCCCAGTTCCCGAAACGGGAGTATAGGCTGCAACAACAACTTGTGCATTTTTAATACCTGCTGTTAAAAGGGCCGATTCATACATTTCATCAGTGACCCAATTAATATTATGGGATTCAATCTTAATCCCCCCTGATTTTTTTTCTTGTACGTAGACAGAGGATAAGGCAATCGTTCCAATTTTATCTAGGGAAACCGCTCCTTCTAAATATTTTCGTTCATCATTATTGGTTACGGTGGTTTCTTCAACCGATCCTCTTTTAATTCCAAAATAATCATAAACTATTTCTAATTGACTTTCAGAGTTATCCGCTCCAATTGCGACTGCCGCTGTTTTAGAGTCTGCTAAAACAGAAGATCCCATAGAGCCCATTACTAAAACGACTAATAAAAACGTAATTAATTTCTTTTTCATTTTTCACCTCAATTGTTTGATTTGTATGACCTAACCATAGGTAAACTATCTTAGTTATCATAACAATTCTTTCTAATTTATAACTTAAGACTATTTTTATGCTTTACTTTTCATTTTTTAAATCAACTAGTCACTTGCATATTTATTTTTTACTATGCTATACTATTTAAAAATGAAAGGATTTACTATGTCGATCGATTTAAGAAGTGATACCGTTACAAAACCAACTGCAAAAATGCGTGAGGCGATGGCTTCTGCCGAAGTTGGCGATGATGTTTATGGAGACGACCCAACCCTCAATAAATTAGAAGACTTAGCCTCTAAGATGCTCGGAAAAGAGGCCTCTGTTTTTGTCCCTTCAGGAACATTTGCCAATCAATTAGCCATTATGACCCATACCCAAAGAGGGGATGAAATTTTAGTCGGTGATGAAGCTCATATTATGATCCATGAAGTTGGCGGTGCGGCTCTCCTTTCTAGTGTCCAAACTAGAAGTTATCATTCACCTTTTGGGACGGTCGATATCGACCACTTAGAAAAATTAATCCGCGGGGATAATATTCATTTTCCCAATACAGGCCTTATTTGCATTGAAAATGCTCATTCTGCCGGAACTGTCGTTCCCCAAAGTAATATGAAAAGCGTTTGGGACCTTGCTCAAAAAAATAAAATTCCTGTCCACATTGATGGAGCCCGACTATTTAATGCCGCTACTTCTCTCAAGGTCGATATAAAAGAACTAAGCCAGTATGGGGATACCATCACTATTTGTCTCTCCAAAGGACTGGCTGCCCCTGTCGGATCCCTTCTCCTTGGAACAGAAGCCTATATTAAAAAAGCCCGAAAAAATCGAAAAGTAATGGGCGGTGGCATGAGACAGGCCGGGATCCTTGCAGCTGCCGGTATCATCGCCTTAAATGATATGACAAAACGACTTGCTGATGACCACCACCATGCCCAGTACTTGGCTCAACAATTAAAAACCATTGATGGCTGTCAAGTACATGAGAAGCAACTGGATATCAATATGGTCTTTTTTACCTTGTCAGAAGAGCGTATCTCTGAAAAAAATCTTGTTGAAGGTCTTGCTAAAGAGCAGATCAAAATAAACGGCATGGAAAATAATACCTATCGCTTTGTCACTCATTTAGATGTTTCTAAAAAAGATATTGATCAAGTTATTAGCACTATTAAAACGTTAATTACACCCTAATAAGATCGGCCCATTAAAAATGGGCCGATCTTATTTCTGAAAAACAGTTAGCCTATTAAAAATTTTTAATCAATCATTCTGACTTAAATACCGTTCAATTAAATTTTGATTATAAAGTATTTCAATCTCTTCGGCTGCTAATGGGCGACTAAATAGATAACCTTGTATAATATCACAATTACTATTTTTTAATTGCTCAAATTTTTCCCACTCTTCAATCCCTTCTGCAATAATCTCAAGACCGAGACTATGGACAAGCATAATTAAACTATTCATCACATCCATATTTTCATGGATAATAAATTTATCATTGATTGATTTATCCAACTTAACCTTGTCAACAGGTAAAAAAGTTAAATAATTAAGAGATGAATAGCCAGTTCCAAAATCATCTAAGGCAATTTTAAAGCCTGATTTTTTTAAGGCATTTAGAAACAAAAGCGTTTCAGGATTATTTTCAACCAGTATGCTTTCGGTAATCTCAATTTCGATTTGTTTGGTATCTAAATCGTTTTTCCATAAAAGTTGTTTTAGGTATTGAATAAAACCTTTGTCTCTAAGTTGCTCACTGGAAAAATTAATGGCAATTGGCTTTCCCATTAATCCTTTTTTTTGCCAAACAACAAGCTGATTAACGGCTTCTTTTGCGACCCAACGACCAATTTCAACGATTAAGCCTGTTTCTTCAGCAATCTTTATAAATACATTAGGATAGATTTCATAATTTTTTAGTCTTAACAAGGCCTCAAAACCGATTATTTCACCACTCTCCAATTTAACCTGAGGTTGAAAATAAAGTTTAAAGCCATCTTCTCGAAGTGCTTCTTCTAAAATCGATTCAACTTCAAGCTTATATTGCATTTCATCTTTCATGCTTTCATCATAAAAAATAAAATCATTTTTCCCCTTATGTTTAATTTGATACATAGCTGTGTCAGCATTCATCAGAAGTTGTTCCACATTTTGGCTATCTGCGGGAAAACAAGAAATTCCCAAACTAATATTAATCTTATTTCTAATGCCATCAACTACAAAGTCTTTCCGAAATAAAATCCAAATTTCATCGACAAATTTAAGAACCTCATCATAATTCTGACTTCCGATGCGAAGAATTAAAAATTCATCACCCCCTAGTCGTGAAATAATCGTGTTTTCTGACCGCAGACTGTTTAATCTTAAGGCTATCTCTTTTAACAAACGATCGCCATAGATATGGCCTAGGGTATCGTTGATACTTTTAAAATTATCGATATCAAAGAGTAAAATGGCACCTGATTGTTTTTCTTCTAAGGCTTCTGACAGGCGTTTTGTGAGTTTCATTCGATTAGCTAGGCCCGTTAAAGAATCATAATTCGCTAAATATTCTATATACGACTCCTGTTCTTTTGTTTTTGTCATATCAATTAAGAGTCCATGTATCTTATAAAATTTTTTATTTTCATCTAAAATTTTCTTCCCTCGAATTAAAAACCATTTTTTTTCATTATTTCTAACATTAATGGGGATTTGAAAATTCAGTTCTTTTAGGTCACCTTTTATATAATCTCTAACTTCTTTAATTAAGCTAACTTTCGATTTTTTTTCAATTAATTGATCGATTAGGAGCTTATAGTTTTCTTGTAACTTAATTTTATGAGAAACAATCTCTAAAATGTTTTCCGACATTATTAATTCTTCAGTATCTAAATTAAGTTCCCAGACAATACTATTTGTCCCTTCTGTTGCCATTTTATATTTTTGATTAAGAATACCCACTTGAGTCGCCTGATTTTCAATAATTTTATATTGCTTTCTTAAAAATTCTTCAGTCGAGGATAAGCTTTTGTAAGTTTCTTTTAATTCCTCATTACTTAATTTTAGTTTGTTTTCAATACTTCGGCGTTTAATATTATCAAATCCCAGAATAGTAATCAAAGCAATCAAGAAAGTTAAGATCATTAATAGCGGTTTAATAAAAGCTTGATACTTTTCTAAAGAATTTTCCGGCTTATTTATTAGTTTAGCACCGGCAGGTATAAGACTTTTATCAATTCCAAACTTTTCAATCAATTTATAATCAAAAATATAATAATAAGGTGTCTCTTCAATTAATTCAATCTCTTCAATCGGCTGGCCATTTAAAATATCAATAAGTAATTGAGCTGAAATCTTCCCAGATTCCTCATAGTCAATTAGTTTTCCACCCACCATGCCTTTTCCAACACCACCATAAGTCGTTCGATAAACGGGAATATGGGTATGGTCTTTTAAAAAGGAGAAGGCCTCATCAAGACTCATATAGCTTCCGGTCTTATCCTCATTCATACTTTGAAAGATTAAAATCGTATCATCCCCTAATAACTCAAGTATTTTTCCTAATTCTTCAAAGCTATATTGAGAACTATTTAATGTCCGAAAGCTAAGACTTGGAAATTGCAAAGCCGCTTCATCTAATTGCTGTTGGTTACCTTGACCAGTTAGGGTTGAATCAACGATTCCAATAACTTTTTGGGCATCTTTATTAAATTGAAGGCCAAGCTCGATATTCTCAACTAGAGAAGTCTCTTCATAAATACCTGTCATAAAAGGATTACTAGCTGCTTTTTTACTGCGCTCAAAATCATTGATTGCAAAGAAAACAATCGGAATTTTTGGAAATAATTCCGATTGATAATCCATAACAAATACTAGTGCTGCGTCATCACCAACAATAACGGCATCATAGGTGGGTAAATTACTTAACTTATAATTTAAACGACCATAAAACAATTTCTTATTTTCTTCTGTTTCTAAACGTTTCATATCCATATATTCAATATCTAGATTAACTTGGTCTTTAAGCCCCAATTGTATCCCTTTAATTTGATCAGGCACGGTTTGAAAGGCTTGACTATAGGAACTGATAAAAAGAACATTTTTTTTATCTTCATTTGCTCTCACATTTAAAAGAGATGAACACAAAAAGATCGTTGCAAGTAAAAAAATAATCATTATCAAAGATAATCGCTTATCTTTTTTTGCTTCTTTCAATTTCATTAATCTCTCCTTATTTTAGATCTTTACCTATAATTCGTCTTTTTAACTTATTCTTCCTTGGATGGCTTTTCTTTTAACCCTTCTGCATCCATTAAACTTGGGTCAGATTGATTTTTTTCAAAGCCTTTAGCATGCTCTAGCATTTCTTTTTTAACTAATCGCTTTGCAAATAAGATATTATAACTAAAAAAGCCGGTCCCAAAGATCATCAGCATAAAGGATAGAATACCACCTAAATATGGGATATACCCAATTAAAACAATGGCCAAGGCAATTGATAAAATCGCTAGAAAAGATGCCAACCGGGTTTTCATTTTCTTTTCAAAAATTGGTATCATTAAATTTGAAAAAGCTACCGCTGCAATTGGCATTGCCAAAATAAAACTAGCAATTATCAATAATGCTGTTGCAATCCCAAGGGGGAGGTAAAGAAGAAGGGTCAATAAAATGATAATTGGGGCGAGAAAGAGATAGGCCACTCCCAATCCTAGCGATGCCCAGATATGTTTTTTAACAATAGTTTCCATATTGCCAGTAAATTCTTGACTGAAAAACGTTAAGAATAGCCAAATTATCAGAATAAATGCTATTTTTCTGATCAAGGATAATATGATTGAACCGATGCCGATGCTTTTAGCTTCTTCTGCTTTTTGGCTTATTTCTACTTTTTGCCAATTGATTTCCCCTACATTTGCCTGGTTAGAAACGACAGCTTGAGAACTACTCCGATGATCGATCTCTCCTAAGACTTCGGCCTTATCATTAATCGTTAAGTGATCGACATCGGTTTCAACAAAACCACCAACACGGCCATTTAAGAGCATATTCCCAGCGCCAACTCTTAAGTTGCGGCCAATAGTTCCATCAAAACTGGCAATCGCACTTGCGACAAAAACATCTCGTTTAACTTCCGCCGTCGATGAGACTGTAAAATCAGAGCCTGTCACAAAAACATCCTGACTCACTTCACCATTAAGGATAATGACATTGCCAGCCGCATATAAATTTCCATTAATCTTTCCATTAATGGTTACATTATTTCCGCCAACAAAGACATCCCCATTATACTGGCCATCCAAATTAATGGTATTTCCGGCAAAAAAAGTTGTCGTATCAAAAATCGAACGAACACTGACATTTGAACCGGCAAATAAAAAATCCCGGTCCGATACTTTTTCATCTTCAAAAATAAGATTTCCTGACCCATCATTGTAGGGATCATCCTTTTTTTCTTGAGCGATGACCATTGAAAAACTAAGTACTAAAACAATAACTACAATCCATATTCTATACAAGCTTTTTTTTAACATCATCTTTCCTCTTTTCCTAATCATTGGTTGATCGATTTTAGTGGAAAACTTCCGCTTTAAAGCTTAAGCTCAATCAGTCTTGCCTTTATTCGTAGTAAACGGCATTAATAAGATTTCCCTTATCGCCTAAAAAGCTAGCATAAATCCCTGTTTGATCAGAATTAAACCAAATAATTACATGAATAGCTTTATTCGGATCAGCTGGGTTCATCACTTGAATGATTTCAGCCCCATCGGACCCAAGCAAGGCTTTTACTTCTTGATACGTCATCCCCTCTGCCAATGAATCGTTTAGGGATTGGTCAACACTGGCATCGCTTAAATTCATAATCTCTTTTTCATTATCATGGTATAACGTTTTCATTGTTACGCTATTATTAAAATCATAGACAACTTCAACACCAAAACCACTCTTTGCATCACTATAGATATAGGCCCCTTCTTCTTCATCTGCTTCAACCCCCAATACAGCGTCTACATCTTCTTTTAAGACCCCTAATTCAACTTGATTATAAAAATTATAAGGATCAATTTCACTGTCTTTATTGGCCCCAGCTTGATTGCATCCTGTTAAGAATAGCAAAATCATTAAAAAAAACAACCCTAGCCATTGAACATTTCGTTTCATTATTTCCTCCTATTAAGCAAATTATTTAATTAAGTTTTAGAAATTCTGCACTTTCAACACTTCCCTTAAATCCGAGAAAATAAACGAGTAATAGACTTTCATCTTCGTTAATCCAGCCGATCGCATAATAATGGTTATCCGAATCATTTAAATTCTTAGTAGCAATAATTTCAACAGCTCCTGCCCCTAAAATACTGACAACTTCATCGTATTTCATTCCCTTACTAATTGATTCGACTTCCTCTTCCCTTACACGGGCACCACTTAATGCAATTAATTTTTCCGGACCTTCTGGCATATAAATACCTTTCATTTTTACTTGATTATTGGTATCATAATTAACAAAAACGCCATAACCGGTTGAAGGATCAACGTAATTATAAATATCATCTGCATCTAAGTCTGCTTGAACACCTAAGCTTTTCTCAACATCTTTCTTTGCATCATTTAGCTTAACCTGATTATAAAAATAATAAATAGGATCATCGTTGATTACTTTGTCTTCTAATTCACTCTGGCCTGCATCTGTACCTACCTTCTGACTTTGATCATTATCGCTTTTACAGCCAGAGCTTACCACAATTATGCCAATGCATAAAAAAGCCATTAGAAAGAACGAAAAATATTTACGCCTTATCATTTCTACTCCTCATTTTCGAAATTTTTAATCCATTTTTAAAGACCATTAATAACGATCCCCTGTATTAATTACCCTTATTAAGATGAAATAATCTAAATCTTATTTGTTTTTTAAGGGATGTCCCCTATAATATTGTCCTCTAAAAATAAGTTTCCCATTAGGATCATATAAGCTTCCATAGCCATTATAGACCCCTTTAAAAAATTCACCATCATACTTAATTTTTCCATTTTGATAATACTCTCGGCATTTGCCCCATGGCACCGACGGTTCTTTTGATTGATAATCATATCCTTCTAATTTTTTAAAGCTCCCTTCAATTTTTAAATGTCCTTGATCATCAAATATTTTTCCATAGCCAGAAGCATAACCCTTGTCAAAATTGCCAATGTATTTTAACTTGCCCGTATCTTCATATAATTTGCCCTGGCCAGATGCCAGTCCTTGATGGAAGGATCCAGTATATTTTAGCAAACCATTTGAATAATACTCACGTCCTTGCCCCAGCTGAAGTCCTTTATAAAAGGTTCCTTCTGAAACAAGAGTATTGCCAATGAATTTTTTTCCTTCAAATAATCCGTTTTCAAGATAGTTGCCAATAAGATAGCCTTCCCTTAGCCTTATTTTCTCCAGTGCTTTCTTTTTTGTTTTATTCTGCTTAATTATTTTAAAATAAATAAAATAAGCACTGATTATCAATACCAATAAAAGAACAATACTAAATTTCTCCATTTCTACACATCCAAGCATTAATAAACAAATTTTCTAACTTTTGCCAAGGACTTGACCAATGACTTATTTATGATTAATTCCCCTTATGCTTTACTTTTTAGACCATCTTCTTTCAATTTGACTTCCTATGAACACCCCTAAAAGAGAAATTATTCCATAAAAAAACGCAAAAATAATCGCTATACATTCAAGCAAAGTAAAAATAATCGGTAAAAATATGGCCCCTATAAAAATTGGATAAAAATAATGAAAACCGTTTTTAAAACCATAAAAAACGGAAGAAGCCAAACAATAAAGGGGAATAAAAACAAACAATAAAAGCCTAAACAGTTTTTCATCACTAGTTGCAATCGGCAAAAGAAAAAAAATCAAGCCGCTTATAAAAAGATAGGGTAACAGTGGCCTAAGTTCCTTAAAATTTTTCATTATATTAAAAAGCGATCAAAAATCATTTAAGCAATCAGTTCGCTTAATTCTGATAAGTGAGAAATTAGATACGTAGCTCCCGATTCTAAAAGTTCTGATTCAGAACCATAACCATAAGTTACTCCTACCGAATCAATACCAAGACTTCTTGCTCCTTCAATATCGGTATAGCGATCTCCAATCATTAGGACTTGATCATTATTTTTTACGAGATGGTCTTTAAGTAGTGCCTGTATCACTGATGCTTTATCTGGTCGGCTCCTATCTCTAAAGGTGCCATAAATGCGATTTTCAAGAATTTCTATATCATGATGTTTGATAATGCTTCTAGCATTTTTTTCATCCTTGGTCGTGGCAATGCCAATAAAATAATCTGATTCTAATAAAAAATCAATTGTTTCACAAACATAATCATAAAGTTTAGCTTTAAAGATTTGTTTGTTACCAATGTATTCGTCCATATAATAAGTATATGCCTGTTGGGCTTCTTGATTAGTAAAGCCATAAACATTATTAAATGTTTCAAAAAGACTAGGACCGATAAAAGCATTGATATTATCAATTTCGTAATCCTTTATATTCATTTTCATCAATGCGTATTCTAATGATCGTTTAAATGTTTTTTTGGAATCAATTAAGGTCCCATCGAGATCAAAAATAATATGTGTATAAATCATGTTTTATAATTCCTTTCAAGCTATTAATTTTTATCCTACCGATCTTAAAAAATCTTAATTTGTCTTAAAAAGCCCTGAACTATTGCTTTATTTAAGGAATTGACGATAAACTAAGCTTGTAAGTGAAACCCCCTTAAAGTTACATTTACAAATTCACCAAAAGCAATGCGTCAATACCCTTTGATCCCCATCAAAGGGTATTGACGTTTTTATCTTCAATTTAACTCTTTGTTTTAATTTTCCAGCGATAAATCATCAGAATAATTTTTATTATTTTTATCATCTTTTTCATCCATCACTTAATCGTTATAATCTTCTACTTTAATTTTATTATAGCATAATTAAGCATAAAAAAGATAATTTCTTAGTCATAAAGAAACTCAAAGCACAGACTCAAATAATTTGCTAAATTATTTGAGTTTCCTCTCGGGTAAAAGAAGCTTAGTCTTAAGCTTTGTTTCTTAAATTGTTTTTTGATGAAATAACCTTTTAGGCAATAATTGTATTTATATTTTACTTTTATTTA
>CAZJGM010000049.1:0-12748 GCA_964545675.1 uncultured Lachnospiraceae bacterium
ATTATACACTAAATTGCTTTTTTATAACATATATTTTATAAAAAAAGGAAAAACAAGAAACAATCCTTAACAATTAAAGGAAAAAATCTTGGTCTTGGGGGGATTAATCAAATCACTTGCTTAAAGATAGGATAAAGTTTATAATTAGATGTTATATATTTTTGAAAGGATGTTAAATGAAATTTAGTGAATTAGAAATTAATGAAAAAATGATGCAGGGAATTGAGAAAATGGGTTTTGAAGAAATGACTGAAATCCAAGAGCGAGCGATTCCTCAATTAATGGCGGGGGAAGATTTAATTGGAAAATCTCAAACCGGAACGGGGAAAACGGTGGCTTTTGCAATTCCAGCCATCACGAAAATAGATACAAGCCTTAAGAAGGTCCAGGTATTGGTCCTTTGCCCAACACGGGAACTGGCAGTTCAAGTTTCCGATGAATTTAAAAAAGTTCTAAAATATCTTACTGGCGTAAAAACGGTCGCCATTTATGGGGGAGCTTCGATTGAAAATCAGATCCGTGATTTAAAAGCAGGGGCTCAGATTGTCGTTGGAACACCGGGCCGGGTCATGGACCACATGCGGCGGAAAACCTTGAAATTAGACGAGGTTTCAATGATTATCCTTGATGAAGCCGACGAAATGCTAAACATGGGTTTTCGTGAAGATATCGAAACCATACTCGATGATATTAACCATAAGGTTCAAACGGCCTTATTTTCAGCGACCATGCCCAAAGCAATTATTAAAATTGCCCAGACCTATTTAAAAAATCCGGTCAAAGTGGAAATATCACCTAAAAATATGGTTGCCCCAGGAATCGAACAAAAATATTTCAATATCAATGACCACCATAAATTTGAAGCCTTAACCCGCCTAATGGATGTCTACAAACCGCAACGGGCCTTAATTTTTTGTAATACCAAACGCTTTGTCGACCAAACCACCGATGACTTAAAAAAATTAGGCTACTCGGTTGATAAGATCCATGGTGATATGCAACAGTCCTCACGAATGGCTGTCCTTAAGCAATTTAGTCGTGGTAACATCAGTGTCCTAGTGGCAACCGATGTGGCTGCCCGGGGGATTGATGTCGATGATGTCGATATCGTCTTTAATTACGATGTTCCCGATAACGAAGAATACTATGTCCATCGGATTGGCCGAACCGGCCGGGCCGGAAAAAGTGGCTTGTCCTTAACCTTGGCCAGAAGTCGTGACCAATTTCGGATGAAAAAAATAACCGATTATACCAAAAAAACGATTGAACGAGACTTAATTCCCACTAGTGACGTGATTAATGATATTAAAATTGCCCATTTCCATGAACGCTTTAAAATCCGGGCCGAAAAAGGTGATCAAAAGGGTGAATTAGACAATTATATGGCCATTGTTGAAGATTTAAAAAAGAAGGGCTATACGGCGGAAAACATTGCTGCCGTCTTATTAAAGGCCCAACTGCCTTTAACGGAACTTGAGGACTTAAATACGATTGAGCGACGAGGCCGACGTTTTGATAATAGCACTCGACGCAGCTCTAAGGGACGACGTGATGGTCGGGATCCTAAAAAAGGCAAGCGCAGTGGTGGTCCTGAAAAAACCAAACGGCTCTTTATCAGCGTCGGTGAAAAAGACCATGTCCAGAAACGGGACATCCTTGGGGCCGTCTGTGGTGAATGCGGTATTTCCTCATCCATGGTTGGCAATATCGATATGTATGATAAGTTTACCTTTGTTGATGTGGCCGATGATCAGGCTAAAAAAGTTGAAAAAAAATTAAATGGAAAAAAAATTAAAGATAATAAGGTAAAAGTTGAAATTTCTCGTAAGAAAAAAGCTTACAAATAATTAGGAGGGGGCTAGTTGCAAGCGAATAAAAGAATAAAAGAAAATAAATTAGGCGTGATGCCGATTCCAAAGTTGCTTTTGACCATGTCTCTGCCAGCAATTATCTCGATGATGATCCAGGCTCTTTATAATGTGGTCGATAGTATCTTTGTCGCCCAATTAGGCGAGGAAGCCTTAACCGCTATTTCATTGGCCTTTCCAATTCAGATCATTATTATCTCCTGCTTTGTTGGGATGGCAGTCGGGATCAATTCATCTATTTCCAGGCGATTAGGAGAACATAAGCAAAGCGAAGCAGAAAACGTTGCTGAACATGGCTTTTTAGTGGCCGTGATTTTGTCGATTCTCTTGGCCATTATGGGCTACTTAGTGGCTGGCCCCTTTATTGGCCTCTTTACCGATAATGCCAATATTATTAGTCAAGGGACCTCTTATGTGACAATTGTGACAGTCTTTTGTGTTGGTAGTATCGTCGCCCATGCCGCCTTTGGAACCTTGCAGGGCAGTGGCGAGATGATTAAACCAATGATGGGTCAAATTATTGGGGCCGTTACCAATTTGCTACTCGATCCGATTATGATCTTTGGCTTATTTGGTTTTCCGGCCTTAGGGGTAAGCGGGGCAGCTGTTGCGACGGTTGTTGGACAGACGGTTTCAATGATTTTTATGTTGTTTATGGTCTTTAAGGGGAAAAATAATCTCCTTAAATTAGACCTTAGAAAATTTAATTATCAAGGCAAAATCATTAAAGATATTATCGTTGTTGGTTTGCCAGCAGCCATTATGCAAGGAATCGGATCCTTAATGATTACCGGCTATAATTTAATCCTGGCCAGTTTTGGCATGTCAGCAGTGGCTGTTTTTGGTGTTTACTTTAAAATTCAATCGATTATTTTTATGCCGATCTTTGGTCTCGGCCAAGGGGCAATGCCGATTTTTGGCTATAATTTTGGGGCCAAGAACCAAGAGCGTTTTTATCACACCTTAAAGGTCGCCATCATTGCAGCAGTAACGATTATGAGTATTGGGACCTTGGCTCTTTGGATTTTTCCCGAGCAGATTCTAATGCCCTTTAATCCGTCGCCAGAGATGACAAAAATAGCGGTGACTGCCTTTAGAGCCATTAGCCTAGCCTTTCCCATCGCCGGTTTATCGATTATGATTTCGGTCAGTTTTCAAGCGATTGGCAAAGCTTATGTCAGCATGATTGCTTCTTTTATCAGACAGATGGTCGTTTTACTACCAGCATCCTTTATCTTGTCGCGAATTGGCGGCCTAGACCTGGTCTGGTATGGCTTTATTATCTCTGAGTTCTTCTCGATCACCTACCAGCTAATTATGCTCAGGCGTTTTAAAAGTCAGATTACCGACCAATGGCATGGGCAAGTATCTGAAAGCATTAACTAAAAAAAAAACAGCCTCCCCTTAGGGGACACGCTGTTTTTTTAATGGCCGGATTCCTCTTTATTAATAATTAAAATAGCCTGAAGACAAAGCCAGTCCAGTCGGTCATGGGCACCGATTAAATAAAGGTAGCCAAGCAAGGCTTCAAAACCGCTTGCATAGCGGTAATCATGGCAATTAGCATTTTTAGGGGGGCGAGAATAGGTGTTTCGGCCCCTTTTAACGATTCGCACTTCTTCATCGTTAAGTTGATCAAGGAGTGAATGAATAATGGTGGCCTGGGAACTGGCCTTAACATAAAGGGTCGAATACTTATTTAAGGAGGCAACATTTTGATGGCCCCTGCCAATTAAGTAGCGGCGAACAATATTTGAAAAAAAACTATCACCAATATAAGCCAGGGCTAGGGGATTCATGGCCCTGGCTTCTTCCTTAGTATAGCTTTTATCAATCGCCTTTTTTATCCTAGCACTTAGATCCGTTTCCATTTAACCCCTTCTCTGGTATCTTCAAGGACGATCCCTTTTTCAAGAAGCCTATCACGAATGGCATCGGCCTCTTGAAAGTCTTTATTTTTTCTTGCCGCCTGGCGTTTTTCGATTAAGGCTTGGACCTCGTCTTCTAGGCTCCTTTCTTTTTCTTTAACGGTTAAACCAAGGACATCGTTTAATTCATGAAAAAGAGTTTTAGCCTTTAAGATGGCCTCTTTTGACGAATGGTCACCCAGATGGGAGTTTAAGTCGCGGGCTAATTCAAAGATTGAGGCAATCGCATCAGCTGTGTTTAGGTCGTCTTCCATGGCGGCGATAAAGGCCTCTTTATAGCTTGAAAGACTTTCTATCCAAGCAAGTTCTTGGTCAGTGGCCGAAGCACTTGGGGCTGATTCAAGGAGGAAGTCCAGTTGGTATTTAGTCGTATAAAGGCGTTCAAGGGCGTTTTTGGCCTGGTTAAGAAGGTCGTCGCTAAAGTTAATCGGGCTTCTGTAATGGGCCATTAGCATAAACATCCGAACCACTTCTAAATCAAAATGCTTGGCGATATCGCGGACCATAAAAAAATTCCCCTTTGATTTGGACATTTTTTCGTGGTTGACATTGATATAGCCATTATGGACCCAGTAATTGGCGAAGGGCTTTTCGCAGCAGCCTTCAGACTGGGCAATTTCATTTTCATGGTGGGGGAAAATCAAGTCCCGCCCGCCGCCGTGGATATCAATGGTCTCGCCTAAGTGTTCCCGTGACATGGCTGAGCATTCAATGTGCCAGCCGGGGCGGCCATCCCCCCAAGGGCTTGGCCAATAGGGTTCATTTTCTTTTTTCTTTTTCCAGAGGGCAAAGTCAAGAGGATTTTCTTTTTCCTCGGAAACATCGACCCGAGACCCTGACTGCAGGTCGTCGAGTGATTGCTTTGATAATTTTCCATAGTCTTTAAAACGCTCAACCCGGTAGTAGACATTGCCGTCTTTATTATAGGCTAGGCCCTTGTCTTCGAGAATTTTGATCATCTCGATGATCGGGCCGATATTTTCAGAGACCCGTGGGTGGGCAGTGGCCCGTCTGATCCCTAAGGCATCGGCATCTTTAAAGTATTCGCCAATATATTTTTCAGCGATTTCTTCTGGGCTAAGGCCCTCTTCGAGGCTGCGATTGATAATCTTATCATCGACATCGGTAAAATTTTGAATAAAGGTCACTTGATAGCCAGTATATTCTAAAAAGCGGCGAAGAATATCAAAAACGATAAAGGGCCGGGCATTGCCAATGTGAAAATAGTTATAGACGGTCGGCCCACAGGAATACATCTTTACCTTCCCTTCGTCAATGGGAATAAAGCTTTCTTTTTTTTGGGTCAGGGTATTATATAATTTCATGATTTTTTAATCCTTTCATGGTATTATTAAATGATTGGCTTATCTTTGTATTATACACTAAAAATGCCAAGAACTGTCAATGGCTAAAACTTAAATTTCTAAAGATTTTAAGAAATAAGGGGATATGAAAAATGGACAAACGTAGAAAAACCTTGGCTCAAGCCTTTCTAGCACTTGAAAGTGAAGAGGAATTAAACGCTCTTTTGGGCGATCTTTGTACCATCAAAGAGGTAGAGGATATGGCCCATCGTTTTGAAATTGCAATTTTATTATTTCAAGGAAAAACATTTATGGATATTGAAAAATTAACCGGTGTCAGTTCGGCAACCATTAGTCGGGTCAATCGTTCCCTTAAATATGGAAGTGGTTATCGAAAAATTATTGAAAAATTGTTAAAAACAGAGGATTTAAGTGAATAATTTCCAGTTTTTTATTAAGGGAGCAAAAATTAAGATGCAGGACTTGCTTTTTTAGTCTATAATAGATCAAATACCCAAAAAAAATTAAATTATAAAGGAGTTGAGTGTAGTGCAAAAAACAATTAAGAAGTCGAAAAAATTGGACAATGTTTGTTATGATATTAGAGGACCGGTGGTTGACGAGGCGGACCGCATGGTGCGAGAAGGCGTTGACATCATTATGCTCAACACCGGGAATCCTTCACCCTTTCGACTCAATGCCCCCAATGAAATAATCCATGATGTCCGTTATAATTTGCGGCAATCAGAAGGCTACTGCCATTCACAGGGCATTTTTCCAGCGAGGAAGGCGATTGTCCAGTATTATCAGACAAAGGGCTTAATGGATTTAACCATGGATGATGTTTATATCGGAAACGGAGTTAGTGAACTCATTCTTTTTTGTATGCAGGCATTACTGGATGATGGTGATGAAATATTAATTCCTTCGCCAGACTATCCCCTTTGGTCAGCAGCTGTCAATTTAGCTGGAGGTAAGGCTGTTTTCTATACTTGTGACGAACAATCCTCCTGGTATCCAGACCTTGATGATATGGCAAGTAAAATTAATGCCAATACCAAAGGGATTGTTGTTATCAATCCCAACAATCCAACTGGGGCCCTTTATCCCCGAGAAATATTAGAGGGGATTACCCGCCTAGCAGAGGAAAATGACTTGATTATCTACGCCGATGAAATTTATGACCGAATTATTTATGACAATTTAGAACATATTCCCATGGCCAGTTTAACCGAAGATGTCCTAGTGATTACCTTAAATGGCTTATCAAAATCGCATCGGATTGCCGGTTTTCGGGTTGGCTGGATGATTATCACAGGAAATAAGGAGGGGGCCAAGGATTATCTAGAGGGAATTAATATTTTAGCCTCCATGCGTTTATGTGCTAATGTCCCAGCCCAGCACGCCATCCAAACCTCACTTGGCGGCTACCAAAGCATTAACGACTTAATTAAACCTGGCGGCCGTCTTTATGAGCAACGGGATATTGTTAACAAGCGGGTTAATGAAATCCCTGGCTTATCTTGTGTGAAACCGGATGGGGCTTTCTATGCCTTTCCTAAAATTGATGTCGAGCGTTTTAATATCACTGATGATGTTCAGTTTGCCCTCGATTTTTTAAAGCGTGAACATGTCCTAATGGTTCAGGGTAGTGGTTTTAATTGGCCCAAACCAGACCATTTCAGAATCGTTTTTCTGCCCCATCCTGAGGAATTAGTTGAAACCATGGATCGGCTTGAACATTTTCTTGATGGTTATTATCAGAAATAAAGAGGGGTGAAAAATGAGAAAACGCTTAGCCAGAAATAAAAATAATGCCATTCTAGCTGGGGTCTGCGCCGGTCTGGGTGACTACTTTAAGCTATCAGCCTGGATCTTTCGAATCATCTTTTTGATCCCCGTCCTGCCCTTTATTCTGACCTTTTGGGCTGGGGTGATCAGTATCCTTATCTATCTACTCCTAGCCATTATTTTACCGGCAAGAGAACAGATTGAGGACCGGGAAATTATTGAGGTCGACTATGAAATCATTGATGATGATGATGAATCAGTTGGTGGGGAGTGATGGTTTTTGAAATAGAATTGCATTCAGCCGCCGAGACTTTTGACTGGGCTAAACGTTTGGGGGAGGTCCTTGACTTCCCCTTTGTTGTTTTCCTAAAGGGAGAAATGGGTGCTGGTAAGACCCTAATCGCAAGTGGCCTTGTCGAGGGCCTAGGCTTAAAGGATGATGTCTCAAGTCCCACCTATACCATTGTCAACGAGTACCATGACCCTAAAAGAGTCTATCATTTTGATCTTTATCGCCTGACCAGTGTCGATGAACTTTATGAAATGGGCTTTGAGGATTATTTAAATGAAGAGGCGGGCTTAATTATTGAATGGCCTGATTTAATTGAAAAAGAAGATTTTGACCGATTGTTAGAAATAAAAATAGAAGTGTCTTTAGACGACCCTAGCAAACGGAAAGTGACGGTGACGACGAATGAAGAAAATAATAACCCGAGCGATTATCCCGGCGGCTGGCATGGGACGCAGAATGGAAGCCACAATTAATAAACAATACTTGACCTTAAATGGCAAGGCAATTCTGGCTCATACCCTTGATGCCTTTGAAAAATCGGCCTTGATTCAAGAAATTATCGTAGTCATCAACGAAAAAGAATTTGATCTTTGTCAGGAGCAGATTTTAAATGTCTACAATTATCAGAAAGTTAAGCTAGTTGAAGGGGGGCCAACCAGGCAGGAATCGGTTTATCAGGGGCTTCAGGCATGTGGCCAAGACACCGATTTGGTCATGGTTCACGATGGGGCAAGGCCACTAATTGCCCAAGCGATCATTAGGGCGAGCATTATCGAAACAATCAAGTGTAAGGCGACGGCAGTTGGGGTACCGGCTAAAAACACCATTAAGGTGATTAATCAAGAGGGCATTGTTGAAGATACGCCAAACCGAGCCAGCTTAATCGAGATCCAAACCCCCCAAACCTTTGACCTGCTCTTGCTTAAAGAAGCCCATGAAAAGGCTCTTGAGAAAGGTCTGAAAGGAACCGATGATGCCTGTTTGGTCGAGGCCCTCTATCACCCCGTTAAGATCGTGATGGGGGCTTATTCAAACATTAAAATTACGACACCAGAGGATTTAATTATTGCTGAGTCAATGATTAAGCATTTAAAAAAGAAAAGAAATAATAAAGGTGGAGGATGGCATGATTGAATTATCAGAAGAGATACTACTAGAAATGTATTTTAAAATGAATCAGGCACGATTCTTTGAAAAAAAGCTAGATTATTTGGGTTCGCGGGGCTTAATCCATGGTGACCCGCTTTTGGCCATTGGTCAAGAAGCCACCGGTGTGGCGGCCTGCATGGCCATTGAAGAAGGGGATTTAGTGGCATTAAGTGACCGGGGCCATGCCCAAGCGATTGGCTTTGGTCTTGATGTAAATATGATGATGGCTGAAGTGTTGGGAAAGGCAACCGGCTATTGCAAGGGCAAAGGGGGGTCGAGTCATATAGGCGATCTTGAAAATGGGAATTTTGCTAGCAATGGCCTTGGTGGCGGATTTGGCCTATCCTGTGGGGCAGCCTTAAGCCAAAAGCTTGAAAAAACGGGTAAAATCGTTCTTTCTTTTAGCAGTGGCCAGGCAGGTAACCAAGGAGCCTTTCATGAAGCAATGAATTTAGCCTCGATTTGGCAGCTGCCGATTATTTTTTTTATTGAAAATAGTGGCCAAGAGACAGCCTTTTCCCCATATATGAACATTGAAAATATTGCCGACCGGGCTTTAGCCTACGACATCCCGGGCTTAACCATCGATGGCAATGATTTTTTTAATGTTTATGATATCATAAGCAAGGCATCACGCTATGTTCGGGCCGGTAAGGGGCCGGTTTTAATTGAAGCCAAGATTGATGGCTTAAAAAAAGACCCCATCCTTAAATTAAAAAACTACCTTAGGGACCATCGGGTCTTTACCGACGAGCAGATTTTAAAGCTAGAGGAAGAAGCCAAAAAAGCGGTTGAAGTGGCCCTTAAGTTTGCTATGAATAGCGATGAGCCGGAAATTACCACAGTCCTTGACCATGTCTATGCGCCAGAGGTGAGAAAATGACTAAAAATATGAAAAAAATGACCTATGACCAAGCCATTAGGCTAGGCATAAGAGAAGAAATGCATGATGATAAACGAATTATCCTAATGGGTGAGGATAGTGAGATGCTAAAGGAATTTGGCAACGGCCGGATCTTAGATACCCCCAGTAGCCAGGGGGCCATTGTCGCAAGCATGGTTGGGGCAGCAATGACTGGTCTTCGCCCAATTTGCCAACTGCCAGTGATGGACTTTATCACCATGGCCATGGAGGCCTTAGTCAACCAGGGGGCAAAAATGCATTATGTCTTGGGTGGCCAAGGCCAGGTTCCAATGGTCTTACGCCTGCCAGCCGGGTCAGGAATGGGCGCAGCCGCCCAGCAGTCGCAAAGTCTAGAAGCCTGGCTTTGCCATGTTCCCGGATTAAAGGTGGTTAGCCCATCGACACCAGAACAGGCTAAGGGCCTGATTAAGGCGGCAATTAGGGATAATAATCCGGTTTGCTTTATCGAACATAAGCTTTTGTATGAGGACCTTGGCTTGGTTCCCTTAGACCGTGACTTTACCATTGACCTGGGTAAAACGATTGTTGAACGAGAAGGGAAAGATGCGACGATTGTAAGTTATGGCACCATGCTTAAAAAAGCCTTTCAAGCAGCCGATTTTTTAAGTGAGGAAGGAATTGAGCTGGAAATCCTTAATCCCCTAAGCCTTTATCCGATGAATATGGGACCAATTATTGAATCGGTGATCAAAACAGGGCGACTGATTATTGGCCATGAAGCGGCAAAAACAGGTGGACTAGGGGGCGAAATTGCTGCCCGAATTGCCGAGAGTGATGCCTTTGATTATTTGGATGCCCCGATTATTCGTTTGGGGGGCTTAGATGTCCCAATTCCCTATAATCAAGAGCTTGAAGCAGCGGTTGTTCCTCAAAAAGGTGATTTTGTTCAAGCTGTTTATAAATTAATGAATCGAGACTAAGAAAATGGAAAGAGAAATAATACGAGCGACTCCAGCGGCCAGACGCTTGAGTCGAGAAGAAAAGATTAATCTTCAAACGATTATGCCAACCGGCCCTAAAGGGCGGATACAATTGATTGATGTCGAGAAAACCATTAGTATGGTTAAAGCCAAGGGCTATGCCATTGACTACCAGCCAGTAGAGGTTAAGACAAAGCTTGATACCTTGATCGGCCACCCCCAAAACAGGACCAAGACCAGTAAGGTTTTTCGGGTGGCAAAGGGTCAAAGCCTTAAAAAATTAATTGATAATCAATCAGACTTGGATTTCGTCCCCTTTGTCGAAAATGGCGTGGCTGATTTACGAGATGAGATTATTGTTAAGCCAAGCCCGATTAACGATAGACAAGGCCAAGCCTTGGATCAGCCCATTTTGAAGGAAAAAAAGACAAAAAGTGATAGCTTTGAAAAAATGAAGGGAGCAAAAAATTTGGAAAAAATAGTAAAAGAGGGGATCACCTTTGACGATGTCTTGCTGATTCCCGGAAAATCGGAAGTATTGCCAGGCGATGTCGATATTAAAACACAATTGACGAAGAAAATTCACTTAAACATTCCCATTCTAAGTGCCGGTATGGATACGGTCACCGAAGCCCGGATGGCCATCGCCATGGCAAGAGAAGGCGGCATTGGCATTATTCATAAGAATATGACCATTGAAGAGCAGGTGTTTGAAATTGATAAGGTAAAACGCTCGGAAAGCGGGGTTATTGTCGATCCCTTTTATTTATCACCCGAACACAAGATCGCCGATGCCTTAGAATTAATGGCCCGTTACCGAATTTCCGGTGTTCCCATCACTGAAGGGTCCAAGCTAGTGGGAATTATTACCAATCGCGACTTGCGGTTTGAAAATGATCCCAGCAAAAAAATAAAAGATGCCATGACCTCAGAAAATTTAGTCACGGCAAAAGAAGGAACGACCTTAGAACAGGCTGAAGCCATTTTAAAAAAATTCAAGATTGAAAAATTGCCGATCGTCGACGAGTCCGACCAACTTAAGGGTTTAATCACCATTAAAGATATTGAAAAAAGAATTAAATACCCAAGTTCGGCCAAAGACCACCATGGCCGGCTCTTAGTCGGAGCGGCAGTGGGCATTAGTGACAATACCTTTGAACGAGTGGAAGGACTGATTAATGCCCAGGTCGATGTGATCGTGGTCGATACGGCTCATGGTCATTCAGTTGGGGTCCTTAAAACCGTTAAAGCCATTAAAACTAAGTACCCAGACCTTCAATTAATTGTCGGCAATATTGCAACTGGTCAAGCGGCCAAAGATTTAATCGAAGCCGGGGCCGATGCCCTAAAGGTCGGGATCGGACCAGGATCGATTTGCACCACCCGGGTCGTTGCTGGTATTGGCGTCCCCCAAGTTACGGCCATCCTCGATGTCGTCAAGGTGGCCAAAGATTACCAAGTGCCAGTTATTGCCGATGGGGGAATCAAGCATTCAGGTGATGTCGTTAAAGCCATTGGAGCCGGAGCCGATGCCGTTATGATTGGGAGCCTTTTGGCCGGAACCGATGAAAGCCCCGGTGAGACGATTGTCTACCAAGGTAGAAGCTATAAAACCTATCGGGGAATGGGATCGATTGGGGCCATGAAAGATGGGAGTTCCGATCGTTATTTCCAAGAAGGTCAGAAGAAATTAGTGCCTGAAGGGGTCGAAGGACGAGTCGCCTATAAGGGAACCCTGGGTGATACGGTCTATCAATTAATCGGTGGCCTGCGGTCTGGTATGGGCTATTGTGGGACACCAACGATTTTGGCACTTCGGGAAAATTCGCAATTTATCCAAATTACTGGGGCGGGACTAATTGAAAATCATCCCCATGATATTACCATTACCCAAGAATCACCCAATTATAATAGTGCAAGTACTCATTATTAAGGAGAAATTATGTCAGAAAAAGAAATGATCTTAATCATCGACTTTGGTGCCCAGTATAATCAATTAATTGCCAGACGGGTGCGAGAAGCCAATGTTTATTCAGAAGTGGTTCCCTATGACATTAGCATCGAGGCCATTGAAGAGAAAAAGCCCAAGGGCATTATTTTTACCGGTGGGCCCTCGAGTGTCCATAGTCCCGGGGCTCCGGAAGTTGATCCGAAAATTTACAGCTTGGGGATTCCTCTTTTAGGGATCTGCTACGGGGCCCAGCTGATGGCCCACCAGTTAAAGGGAAAAACCAGCCAAGCGGATATTCGTGAATATGGAAAAAAAGAATTAAGCTTTGTCGAAGAAAGTCCTTTATTTAAAGGCATTAAAAACCCGACGACAGGGTGGATGAGTCATACCAATTATATTAAGGAAATCCCCCAGGGATTTACCATTACTGCAAAAACGGAAAGCTGTCCAGTAGCAGCCATGGAAGACGATAAGCGTAAATTATATGCCCTCCAATTTCATCCAGAAGTTGAGCATACCCCTTATGGGAAAGAGATGCTTAATCACTTTATTTATGACATTTGTAAATGCCAAGGGCTATGGACAATTGACAATTTTGTCCAAGAACAAATTGACTTAAT
>CAZJGM010000050.1:0-12429 GCA_964545675.1 uncultured Lachnospiraceae bacterium
TTGCCGCAGGTTCGAGAGTAAATGACGTATTAGTCCAAGACCAAGAAGATTTAGAAAGTGGCCAGTGGTTTGAGGCCTTTAAGGGTCAAATCGAGATCGAAGACCTTTGCTTTACTTATGGTGGGAGCCAGAAAAAAGTAATTGATCAGCTGTCTCTAACAATTCCAGCCGGTAAAAAGCTAGCCTTAGTTGGGCCGAGTGGGTCTGGTAAATCGACGATCATTAATTTGATTCTCGGTTTTTACAAGCCCCAAAAAGGCCTTATAAAAATTGATGGCCTAAATTTAGAGGATATTAATCTAGGCAAATTGAGGTCAGCGACCGGCCACTTAAGTCAAGATCCCTTTATCTTTGAAGGAACGATTTTAGATAATATCACCTTTGGAAATCCTGAGGCCACTTTAGACCAGGTTAATGAGGCGATTGACCAAGCAATCTTAACGGACTTTATTCAAAGCTTAGCAAAGGGAATTAATACCGAGATCGGTGAAAAAGGGGTCAGGCTCTCGGGCGGACAAAAGCAACGATTAGCCATTGCCCGGGTTTTAATCATAAATCCCCAGATATTAATTCTCGATGAGCCAAGCTCAAACTTAGATAAAGAGACCGAGGATGACTTGCAAAAATCTTTAAATAATCTTATGAAAGGGCGAACCGTCATCACCATCGCCCATCGCCTATGGACCATTCAAAATTCCGATATCATTGCCTTTATGAATGAAGGGATGATTGAAGATTTTGGGACCCATGCTTATTTATATGAAAATCTAGATCGCTACAAAGAATTTGTCGAGAGTCAAATAGTTACTCTAGGGGAGGATCAATCATGAGAGGAGGAATGGGAGCAAGACTTAGTAATGAAGTTGACGACCAATTTAAGCTAAAAGATTTAAATAAAAAAGCCCTTAAGATTCTGACGACCAATCTTAAAAGTGAGAAAAAAGAATTAACCATTGCTGTCTTACTGACCTTGATTATTTCAGCAAGCCATGTGCTTTTACCACTATTAATGAAAATAGCCATTGATGACTATATCAGCGTAAAGGATTTTAAAGGTTTAGTCATTGTCGTTATTGCTTATATCATCCTTGCTTTAGGCCAATGGTTTGCCTCATACAAGCAGATGTTTTTAGCCCGAAAAATTGCCTATACCGTTTTATATTCAATCAGAGAAAAGGTCTATAAGCATCTGATAAATTTAGATATTGATTTTCACAACAAACATCAGGTCGGCGATATGACCTCGGTTATTATGAATGATGTTGAAACAATTTACAATTTGATTTCCCAAGGCTTTATTTACCTGATTAGTGATATGGTGACCTTAGTTGCCATTAGTGGGGCCTTGTTTTTTCTAAATGCACGGTTAGCACTAACCCTTTTAATTACCGTGCCGGTTATTCTTTATTCCACCAAACTAATCGGAAAGATTTTAAGAAAAGCCCAAAGGGATGTTAGAAAGAATATTGCTCAATTGACGGCTCAAGTGGAGCAGAATCTATCGGGCATAAAGACGGTCAAATCATTTTCTGGTGAATTAAGCCAAGCATCTAAGGTTAGTGACTTGAGTGAAAAAACCCGTAATGCCAAGATTAAAGCCGTCGCCATTTCAGCCCTGCATTTTCCCATTATGGATTTAGCAGGAGCAATCGGTATGGCCTTAATCATTTGGCAAGGTGGCATGCTTTTAGTCCAAAATGTTATCACCCTTGGGGTTTTAATGGCAGCCATTAGTTATGTAAGGCGGATCTTTGGCCCCCTAATGGATCTTTCACAAATCTATACGACCTATCAAACAGCAGGGGCTTCGCTGGATCGGATAAATTCATTTTTAGATAAAAAGCAGGCGGTCACCTTTCCCCTAGAAGGAGAAAGTGCAGGGGGACATTATGATATTGCCATTAGAAATTTAAGTTTTGCCTATGATGACGAGACCATGATTTTAAAAAATCTTAACTTGGTTATTGACCAAGGGAGCCATATTGGGATTATTGGTCAATCGGGATCGGGCAAAAGTACCTTAATCAAGGTCTTGGGTCGACAGTATAATCCTAATGACGGTGATATTTTAATTGGGGCTAGACCCTATCAAAACTATAGCAAAAACGAATTTAAAAAAATAATGCAAATTTTACCCCAAGACACCCACCTCTTTCCCCTTAGTATTTGGGAAAATATTATTTATGGCTTAGGCGATAAGACGCGAGCTGATGTTGAGGCATTAATTAAAAAGCTCGACTTAGACGATTTTTTTGCTAAATTTGATAAGGGCTTAGACACAAAAGTCGGTGAAGAGGGTAAAAGTTTGTCGGGTGGGCAAAAGCAAGCCATTGCCATTGCCAGAGCCATGATTAGAGAGCCGGATATTTTAGTGTTAGATGAGGCCGCTTCTAATTTAGATAGCCAGATTGAAAAGAAAATATACAATTATATTAAAACAGATTGGCAGGATAAAACCTTGATTATTATCACCCACCGACTGACCTCCTTAGATCTGACCGACCGTATTTATGAAGTAAAAGATCAAGCACTGGTCCAAGTTAGCAAAGACGAGATTAG
Source organism: uncultured Lachnospiraceae bacterium (assembly GCA_964545675.1). GTDB lineage: Bacteria > Bacillota > Clostridia > Eubacteriales > Eubacteriaceae > Acetobacterium. The sequence continues at coordinate 2,560 of CAZJGM010000050.1, forward strand.
GCTAGCCGGTTGGGAGCAAATGTAAGCTTCTCAAATAAAAAGGCCTTTGACGCTCATTAATATATGAGTATCAAAGGCTTTTTTTATATCATCCTTAAATTATGGTCGTAAGCCACTTCCACCTTGGACCATTATTTTTTGTCAATCTTAATATTTGTCGATGCCTTAGATGATGGACTATTGATAGGCAGGCAAATGTGTTATAATTTATTATAATCTCATATTAAAATTTAGCAGAAAGTAAAATAAAATGATAACAGTATAGAGGAGGTAAAATGACTAAAACTGAAAATAAAAAAGAATTAGGGCTTAAATTATTAAAAGATATGTATTTATGCCGAAAATTTGAAGAGAAAGTGGAGCATTATTTTTCCATGGGGATGATCCATGGGACTACCCACTTAAGCATTGGCGAGGAAGGGGCGGCAGCTGGGACTTGTGCCGGTCTAGCCCCGCAGGATCTTATGTATGCGACCCACCGTGGCCATAGCCAAGCCATTTGCAAGGGTATTGATATCAATGAAATGATGGCTGAAATTTTTGGCAAGGTCACCGGTGTCTGTAAAGGAAAAGGTGGGTCCATGCATATTGCCGACCAGGATAAGGGGGTCTTAGGGGCCAATGGCATTGTTGCTGCCGCCTTGCCACTGGCCTGTGGCAGTGCCCTGGCTGCTAAAAAGCGTAAAGAAGATGTGGTGACGGTTGCCTTTTTTGGCGACGGGGCGACCAACGCCGGAGCCTTTCACGAATCCTTAAACCTTGCTTCGATCTGGAATTTACCGGTCCTTTTTGTTTGTACCAATAATACCTATGCTATGTCCACTCATATTTCTAAGGCCATGAAGGACACGGATATTACCAAACGGGCCATCCCCTTTGGTATTCCGGCTGAAACGGTCGATGGCAATGATGCCTTTGCTGTTTATGAGGTTATTGAGAAAGCCCGAGATTATGTGGTACAGAACGGACCTATGCTGGTCGTTGAGAATACCTATCGGATTTCTGGCCATTCCAAGAGTGATGGGAATTTATACCGAACAAAAGAGGAAATCAATAAATGGAAGGCTAAAAGTCCAATTATCCGAATGCGAAATGACTTGCTTCAAGCAAAATTGGCGAGCCAAGAAGAACTAGATGGGGTTGATCAAGCGACGACCGACCTGATTGACCAGGCCCTAGCCTTTGCCCTAGATAGTCCTTATCCGGAGCTTGCTGATGTTTATGATGATCTTTATAGCTTATAAGGGGGAGATATGTCTAAAAAAGAAATAACTTATGCTAATGCCATAAAAGAAGCCATCGCTGAGGAAATGTATCGGGATGACAATGTCTTTATGATGGGCGAAGATATTGGGGTCTATCGTGGGGCCTTTGGGGTTTCCGGTGATTTGATCGATAGCTTTGGTGAAGAGCGAATTATGGATACGCCAATTTCTGAGGAAGCTGTTGTCGGCTGTGCCATTGGGGCGGCCGTAGCCGGTATGCGGCCGATTGTGGAGATTATGTTTTCGGATTTTATGACTGTTTGTTGGGATATGATTGTTAATCAGGCTCCTAAAATGTCTTATATGTTTGGTGGCAAAGTTAGCGTTCCCATGGTCCTGCGAACGGCTTCGGGTGGTGGCACCGGAGCAGCCGCCCAGCACTCTCAATCGCTTGAAGCCATGCTTTGCCATGTTCCGGGTCTTAAAGTGATTGTCCCCTCAACCCCAAGAGATGCCAAGGGCTTATTAAAATCAGCCATTCGTGATAATAATCCGGTGATGTTTTTAGAGCAAAAGCTCTTGTATCGAAAAAAAGGGATGGTTGAAGAAGAAGACTTTACCATCCCGATTGGCGTGGCTGATATTAAGCGGCAAGGAAAAGACTGCACCATTATCACCTACGGCCGGATGGTCCAAGTATCGCTCGCAGCAGCAGAAAGCCTGGCAAAGGAAGGTATCGATGTGGAAGTTCTTGACCTAAGAACCCTTCTTCCTATGGATACCGATGCGATGATTAAGTCGGTGATCAAGACCAAGCATTGTCTGGTTGTTCACGAAGCCGTGAAAACTGGGGGGCTTGCTGGTGAAATTATTGCCCGGATTGCCGATAGTGAGGCCTTTTATTATCTGGATGCCCCCCTTAAGCGGCTGGCCTCGGAAGATGTCCCAGTTCCTTTTTGTTCAGTTTTAGAAAAGGGAATCCTTCCAGATGAAGCTAAAATCAAGGCAACGATTAAAGAAATGCTGGCTTAAGAGCCTGACAGAAGAAAGGGAGAATAAATGGCAGTAGAAATAATTATGCCCAAAGCGGGAATGGATATGGATGAAGGCACAATCACCCAGTGGTTAAAAGATCTTGGTGATCCGGTCGAAGAAGGCGAGGCCCTTTTAGAGATCGAAACCGATAAGGTGACCATGGAGATCGAGTCGCCGGTGTCAGGGGTTTTACTAAGGCGTTATTTTGATAATGGTGATGTGGTGCCGGTGGTAACCATTATTGCCTATGTGGGGGAGGCGGGGGAAGAGGTCCCTGAACATTCACCGATTACCGAAACCGATTTAGCAAAGGGTATTAAAGCAACGCCTTATGCAAGAAAAATGGCCAAAGTTAATAATATTAATTTAAAAGACGTAACAGGGACGGGGCTGTCATGTCAAATTAAAGGACGAGATGTTAAGAATAAAATAGCTGAATCATCACCGTCTAAAAAATTGATCGACGAGCAGGACCTTGATCCTTCAAGGGCAAAACCCTTATCAGGTGTTCAGAAGGTAGTGGCTGATCGAATGCTAAAAGCACATTTAGAAATTCCTTCGGTAACTCAAAATACCAAGGTAGATATGACAAGTCTTCTTAAGCTTAGAAAAACCATTAATGAAAAGAGAGAACAAAAGCTAACGATTAATGATTTTATTGTTAAAGCGACGGCAAAAGTCCTGCAAAAAGATAAAGACCTCTTAGTCAGCTTGGTCGAATCGGACATTATCCACCACCAAGCCGTCAATATTGGTATTGCCATGGCCCAAAAGCAAGGCTTAGTCGTTCCGGTGGTCAAAGATGCCAATCAAAAAAGTCTGACGGGAATTTCAGCAGCCATTAAAGACCTCAGTGATAAAGCCCAGTCAGGGACTCTTTTGGTTGATGACCATCAAGGGTCGACCATTTCCATTTCTAACCTGGGCATGTTTGGCGTTCATTCTTTTACCCCGATCATTAACCAACCCAATGCCGCCATCATTGGCATTTGTGCTATCGAAGATGAATTAGCCCTCATTGATGGCCAAGTGGTTAATCGTAAAAAAATGATGGTTTCATTGACTTACGATCATCGCTTAATCAATGGCCATGTCGCGGCCAAATTTGCCCTAAAGCTTAAGGATTTATTGGAAAATCCCTTGGAAATGTTGATTTGATAAGTGATATAGCCCCCACTTTGTAGGCGACAAAAAAAGACTATCTAAGGGTGATTGTGGTAAAATGAGATTAAAGCATGAACTATTTAGAGCAAGAGGTGAACCGAGTGTATTTGATCGATAAAGAAAAGAAGATCATCGTTGACTATTTAAAAAAGAAACTAGAGCCAAAGTTTATCTATCTTTTTGGATCCTTTGCTAGAGGCGAGGGGCGAGAAGATAGTGATATTGATTTAGCCGTTTATACCGATAAAAAGGTAAGTGCCTATGATTTTTTTATGATCGCCAATAAACTTTCTTTTGACCTAAAGAGAGATGTTCAAATCGTAGACTTAAAAGACGTTAAGACGGTGTTTGCTTCTCAAATTGTCGGAAATAGAGAAAAGCTATATTGTGAGGATGAGAGCTTAATGGTAAATTATAATATAAGGGTTTTCAAAGATTATGCTAAGCTAAATGAAGAACGAAAAATCGTTTTCGACGCAATTGAAAGAGATGGTCGGATTTATGGTTAGAGATATTAAAGAAAGTTGTGGAAAACAACCTAGATGATTTTTATGAATTCATCGATGCTATTAGCGACTATAAATAAGCTTAAAAAGGAGGTCATTATTTTGATTGTAGGTCTTGATATGGGTGGAACCCATATCGATGGAGTAATTATAAAAGACGATAAAGTGATCAACACGATTAAACGATTAACCGATCATCAGGATTTGTTTTCTTCAATTTGGCAGACATTAGAGGAATTACTTAGAGGCTATGATAAGAGCAAAATTAAGCGCATTAATCTAAGCACGACCATTTCGACCAATGCCATTGTTGAAAATAAAATTGCTCCGGTGGGGATGATTATTCAAGCCGGTCCAGGATTAAAGAGCGATTTTTTAGCTTGTGGTGATGAAAATGCCTTTATTTCTGGCTATGTCGACCATCGTGGAGTCGTGGTTGAGCCTTTAGCGGTGGTAGAAATTAAAGGTGCCAAGGACTTATTTAAAGAAAAAGGGATTGCCGCAGCGGCTGTTGTTAGTAAATTTTCGACCCGAAATCCCCAAGTCGAATTAGCCATAAAAAAAACATTAGGGGATGACTTTGAAGTCGTAACTTTAGGGCACCAGATGTCAGGAAAATTAAATTTCCCCAGACGGGTCTTTACGTCCTACCTTAATTCAGCCGTTTATCCGACCTTTACTGATTTTTCAAATAATATTAAAAAATCGCTTAAAAAAGAGGGCATCACTACCGATCTTTTTATCTTAAAAGCCGATGGCGGTACCATGGCAATTGATGCGGCTGAGAAAAAACCAGTTGAAACGATTCTCTCCGGGCCAGCAGCCAGCTTTATGGGCATTAGTGCCCTAGTTGAGTCCCTTGAAGACGATGGGATTTTACTGGATATTGGCGGGACGACGACGGATATCTTTTTCTTAGCCAACCAATCCCCACTCTTTGAACCCGAGGGAGCAGTGATTTCAAACTACAATACCTTGGTTAGGGCCATTTATTCGGTATCGATTGGACTGGGTGGCGATAGCAGTATTAAGGTCCTAGAGGGGGCTTTAAAAATAGGTCCCAGACGAGCAGGCAGGCCCTATGCCTTTGGTGGACCAAGCCCGACTCCAACCGATGCGATGATTTATCTAAAGCTAATTACAGCCCCAGACCTTCAAGAAAAAGCCCATCAAGCCATGACCCTCTTAAGTGACGGCTTAAAGACGACAGCAAAAGAGACGGCAGAATTAATCCTTAGGACAATGGCTAGGATGATCAAAGAAAAAACTGATGACTTATTAAGGCAGATAAACAGCAAACCAATTTATACGGTTAAAGAGCTGCTTTATGGAAAAGTCCTTAAGCCAAAAACAATTAGTGTTATTGGCGGGCCAGCGGCGGTTTTAGCCCCGGCCATTGAAAAAGAATACCAACTGCCTTGTCACTATCCGGCTAATTACGAGGTAGCCAATGCCATTGGGGCAGCCTTGGCTAAACCGACTATGGCGATTACCATGGTCGCTAATACCGCCCAAGGGCTTTTAACGGTGCCAGAATTTGGTCTCTATGAAAAAATTCCTCGCCATTATTCTCTAGCTGATGCCAAGAAAAAGGCCATTGAATTATTAAGAGACTTTGCTATTTCTAATGGCATGGGCGATGACTTAGAAACTGAAATTACCGAAGAAAGTGATTTTAACATGGTCAGGGGCTTTTCATCAACAGGAAAAAATATTCGTATTAAGGCTCAGATAAAACCGGGCCATAGTCGTAAATTAAGGAGGGATGAGCCATGAAAGCAAAAAATAAATTAGCTTTAGTCTTTTTTCCAGCCTTTGATTGGGCCATTAGCCCGACCCATCCCGAACGAGAAGAAAGACTCTTATATACCCAAGATCAAATTTTTGAAGAGGGAATTGGAGATATTGAAGGAATTGAGATGTATAATCCGCTTGTGGCGACCGATGAGGATATCAGGCGGGTCCATTTTTGTGTTCCCGATGCCAAAACAAGATTAACCCAATCCCATTATATCTCGGTTGGCGGGGCCATTCGGGCCGGGCAAGCAGTCATGACAAAGCAGGCTGACAAGTCTTTTGCAATGATTCGCCCACCGGGCCATCACGCCCACCGTCTTGTCTATGGCGATCGGGGCTTTTGTGTGGTCAATGTTGAGGCGATTATGGTCGAACGCCTGCGAAAGGAATTTGGTCCCTTACGGGTGGCCATTGTCGATACCGACTGTCACCATGGCGATGGGACGGAAGATATTTATTGGAATGATCCGGAGACTTTAGTTATTTCCTTTCATCAAGATGGGCGAACCCTTTATCCCGGGACTGGCTCCATTGAAGACTTGGGTGGACCAGCAGCCTATGGTTACAATGTCAATATTCCCTTGCCACCCAATACGGGAGACCAAGGCTTTTTATATGTCCTTGACAATGTTGTCATGCCAATTCTTGAAGATTACAAACCGGATATTATTATCAATTCAGCCGGACAGGACAACCACTACAGTGATCCGATTACCAATATGAACTTTACTGCCCAGGGTTATGCCAAGCTCAATCACATCTTAAGCCCTGATATAGCGGTCCTAGAAGGTGGTTACTCGATCGAGGGGGCCCTACCCTATGTCAACCTTGGCATTATTCTGGCCATGGCTGGCCTTGATTACTCAAATGTTCATGAACCGGATTATGACCCAGAAAAATTAAGGCAAAGTCTAGCTATTAGCGAGCAGATCAAAAGAACATCAGAATTAGTGCTTGAGATTTGGAAGAATAAAGAAATATTAGGCCAGCAGAAATTTAAAGAGGATGACGTGGTCAAACGCCATAAACAGGTTTATTATGATACCGATGGGATTATGGATAATCAGGTCCAGCATTTTAAAAAGTGTCCTAAATGTTCGGGTCTTAATTGGACCCATTCACGGACAGATAGTGCTTATAAGGTTCGGGCCATTACCATCCCCAGAGATGCTTGCCCAGATTGTATTGATGAGGGCTATAAAATGCATAAAAAGCCAGCTAGAAGATTTACCCATAGCTATTTGCAAGATAAGGCAAATGATAAGTATTTAGCTCAATAAAAAAAGCTGAGACGAAAAATCGTCTCAGCTTTTTATGTGATGTGTAAGATTAACGGCGAAAGGATTTAATAATTTCCTTTAAGCGAATCCGATTGCCATAATTTAGTGAACCAAAACGGTAAATATAGATTGATAAGGCAGCAAATAAAATAACGCTGACAATCATAATGGCACTCGAAGCAAGAAGTGAAAGTAAGGGGACACTTGTTAGCATATAACGAATGGGCATGGTAAACAAGGAGACAAAGGGAATAAAGGAAGTAATTTTAATGATTAGATTATCCGGCATCTGCATGGCAAAAGTAGCGGCAAAATAAGCGAGGATAAACAAATAAGTAATCGGTGCAACGGCTGAATTGACATCCTCGACCTTTGAGACTAAACTTCCCAAAGAAGCGTAGATAAATAAGTACAAGATATAACCCAAAACTGAAAATAAAAGATAGACAAAAAGAGTATCTAAAGTCATCGATCCTTGAATCATATCTAGGAGGATATCTGGATAGTTTACTTTATTAAGAATAAAACCCAACCAAGTAGCTAAGAGCATGGAAGCAACTTGAATGACACCCATCAGCCCAGCGGCAGCCACCTTACCTAAGATTAAGGTCCGCGGTTTTGTCGATGTGATTAATAACTCCATGGTGCGAGAATCTTTTTCACGGGCAACGGAAGTGGCGACATTGGTCCCATATAAGAGAATTAACATATACATAATAAATAAAACGGCAAAGGCAATAATCATTCCAGAGGCGGCATCTTTACCCAAGATGATATCGTCAGATTCAATTGGCTGATTGATAATTTCATAAATGCGGTCAGAATCGATTCCCTCTTGAGCAAACAAGCGACGTTGATTAATTTCTTTTAATTGGCCTTCAAAAGTCATTTGTTCAGGAGAATTAAGGGAACGATCATAAGAGACGTAAGTATAACGATTAAAATCGTTAACGACAAAGCCTGAGGAAACCTCTTGCTTTAAAACGGCATCTTTTAATTCAGCTTGACTTGAGTAGGTCTCTTCACCAAGAATCGGGCTTAAAAGCTCTTTAAGGTCATCATTTTCATAAACGATAACGACATCATCCTCGGCTTCAACATCTGCTTCATTTCCAAACCAGACAATAAAACTGGGGATGGTCGTAATAATTAGTGAGATAGCACAGATGATAAGGGTCGTAATAATTAAGCTTTTATTTCTTAACATCCCTTTTAGCTCAAACTTAAAAACGGTCTTAAGTTGTTTCAAGAGGGTCACCTACTTTCTCAATGAATATTTCTTGAAGACTTGGTAAATAATCCATAAACATGGAAAGGCCAATGCCTTGATTAAAGAGGCCTTGAACAAAAGCTTCTTTTGTTTGGCTAGGATGTAAATTTAGAATAATATCATCATTTTCGAGTGTATAATTATAATCGGATAAAGCATTTAAATCGGAGATGTTAGAAAGTCTTAAACGAAGTTTTCCTTGACCCATTTGCCTTCTGATTTCATTTAAAGGGCCAGCTAAAATAATCTTTCCCTCATGAATGATGGCAATATCATCACAAAAAGATTCGACATAACTCATTTGATGTGAGGAGAAAATAATAATACGATCGTCTCGGATATACTCTAAAAGGGCATCTTGAAAGAGTTTAGCATTGACTGGATCAAGGCCAGAAAAAGGTTCGTCAAGGATTAGAATATCGGGTTCATTTATAAAGGCTTGGGTGATTTGGATCTTTTGCTGGTTTCCCTTTGAAAGGGTTTCAAGTTTTTGATTTAAATAGTGTTCAACACCAAAACGCCTGCACCAGAAGTCCATTGATTTTTTAGCATCAGCTTTACTTGCCCCTCTTAACTCGGCAAAATAAATCAACTGATCATTAACCTTGAATTTTGAGTACATGCCTCTTTCTTCGGGAAGGTAGCCAATTTTATAGTCTGTTGGTTTAAAGTGCTTACCATCCATGGTGATTGACCCATTGTCGGCGGCAAATACGTCCATCAAAATTCTAATTGATGTTGTTTTACCAGCCCCGTTTCGACCTAAGTAACCAAAGATTTGTCCGGAATGGACATTTAAATTAATGTCTTTTAAGACATGATTATGGTGGAATGATTTGTTTAAATTTTCGATTAATAAATTAATAGTGGGCCTCCTTCTTAAAGCAAATAATGCCTTTAAAGTATGATTTATCCTAGCTTATGTGACGAGAATAGGATAAAATAATAGTACATTAGATCGATTGGTTTTGCACGAACTTTTTGAAATAATCTTTAAAAAAGATTAGTCGTTTCAAGTAAGGAAAATCATGGTTAAGGAAAGGATTTATCGTGGGATTACTTTCATATTTTAGAAGAAAAAGGGAGGAAATTTTGAAAAGACAAACGGATAAAATTATACTACCTGATTTTCAAGACTCATCGCCTATTAGAAAAAAATTAGTGTTTTCAGGAAAAGTCCAAGGCGTCGGCTTTAGATATGAAACACTACAGCTTTGTAAACGCCTAGAATTAACGGGATGGGTTAGAAATAAAAGCGATGGTAGGGTTGAGGCCCAAGTACAGGGGAAAAAAGAAAAGATCGACTTCTTGATTGATCATTTAAAGGGCTTAAAAAGAATGACCATTAAAAATGTTGACAGTCAAACTATCCCCCTAGTGGATGATGATAATGATTTTAAAATTATTTTATAAAGAGAAAGACAAATAGGTAAAACCACCTATTTGTCTTTTTTGTTATTATAGGGTAATAATGTCATAGCCTTCTTGGATGTAATCATTCATGGCCGGATGCCCCTTGGCATTGCCTTTGATGGGGATGCCAACTTTTTCATTATAGGCTAGGACCCCCATTTGGGCTGAACAGGCCTTGCAAATGCTATCGAATAAGCCGA
>CAZJGM010000051.1:0-11829 GCA_964545675.1 uncultured Lachnospiraceae bacterium
TAGTAAAATAACCCATCTGTTTGCAGTCTTTTGCGATTGAGCCTAAGTGGAAAAACTTCTTCCCATAAGTTCAAAAATAGCTTACACTAGTTTTAAAATAACCATAAAAAATTAGCCAATAAGCAATTATTTTTTATAAAATTGGAGGATCATAAAATGAATTTACAAGAATTGGATATTTTAAAAGAACTTTCAAAACAATCTTATATCGATCAAGTTATTTTGGCCGAAATAAGTGACTATTCTTTAGAACAAGTCGAGGATTCTTTAGATCAATTAATTAAAAAAGGCTTTATCCATGATGACCACACATTGACAGACCTAGGCATCAAAGAACTTGAAAATAAACATCCTAAAAATGCAATTATCTTGGCCGCAGGTCTCGGAACGAGAATGATCCCGATTAATACAAGTGTGCCCAAGGGTCTTTTAAAGGTCCACGGAGACATCTTAATCGAACGAATTATCCATCAACTCCACCAAGTGCAAATAAAAAAGATTTATATTGTCGTTGGTTTTATGGCCGAGAAATTTGAATATCTTAAAGACAAGTACCAAGTGGATTTGATTTACAATGACGATTTCGCCCTTTATGACAATCTTCATTCTTTGGCCCTGGCAAAAAACCAGCTTGGTAATTCTTATATTATCCCTAGTGATATTTATTGTGAAGAGAACCCTTTTTCTAAAAGAGAATTATATTCCTGGTATATGGTTACAGAGGCCCTCGATGCGAATAGTCTTTTAGTCGCCACTGATCAGGATGAATTGCTTCTAGCACCAGCCCAGGAAAAAGGAAATGCCATGACAGGGATTGCTTATATACTCGAGAAAAAAGCCCAAGTCCTAAAAGAAAACTTGGAAAAATTGGCTCTAGATCCTTTGTCTATAACTAAAATATGGGAGGAAGCTTTAATCCAAGAGGATAAACTAATGGTCGCCCCTCGCAGTCAATCATCTTTAACGATAAGAAGAATTGCCACTTATGAACAATTAAGAACTTTTGACCCAGATTCCCCTCATCTAGAATCAGACATTATTTCTTTTATTACAAATATATTTAATACCACTCCCGCAGAAATTACAAATATCGTCCTTTTAAAGAAAGGCATGACTAACCACACCTTTAAATTTGAATTCAATAACAAAGACTATATGGTCCGTATCCCTGGAGAAGGCACCGATAAAATCATCAATCGCAATCAAGAATACAATGTCTATCAATTGTTAATGGATTTAAACTTATCCGATAAAGTCTTATATTTCAATCCGGATAATGGTCTTCGGATTACCGAGTTTTGGAAAAATGCCAGAGTATGTAACCCCAGGAATCCAAAGGATGTCCGCCTCTGTATGGCTAAATTAAAAGAATTACATGAATTAGAACTTAAAGTCGACCATCAATTTGATGTCTTTAAAAAAATTGAATATTATGAATCCCTACGAAAAGGAAAGGCCTCCATTTACGCCGATTATGACCAAGTTAAAAACAATGTTTATAAATTAAAAGGCTATCTTGATAGCTTAGCCAAAAAACTAGTCCTTAGTCATATTGACGCTGTTCCTAATAACTTTCTTTTCCTTGACGATGAAATCCGAATTATCGATTGGGAATATTCAGGCATGCACGATCCAGATATCGATATCGCTATGTTTGCAACATCTTCTGCCTATAATAAAGAAGAGCTCGATGGCTTAATTGAGATTTATTTCTCAGAAGGATATACACCGGCCATTAAAATAAAAATCTATAGTTATGTCGCCCTGTGTGGCCTACTATGGAGCAATTGGAGTGAATATAAGACCCTTTTAGGCGTAGAACTTGGCGAATACCCCCTCATTCAATATAATTATGCCAAGGATTTTTATAAGCTGGCAAAGGAAGAGATGGAGAAACACAACAATTAGCCAATCTTCTTTTAATTAAAATGAGCTAAAATACCTTCTAGATCAAAAAAAAAGTTGCAGTTCTTGACACCGACTCTTTAACTGGGTTATTATTATGTAGTTTCTAGCTGTTAGTATCTTTTAACTATCAGACACTACTAACTTACCATGATAGGAGAAAAAAATTATGAAAACCTCACGTTGGCTACTTATTCTTTTGCTGGTCTTTTCATTAACGGTGACGGCCGCCTGTGCGCCCTCACCTGAAGATCCAGAACTTAGCACCCCCACAGGGGCCCTTGATCCCCAAGTGGTGCCGGTCAATCCGACCCTCTTAGAAAACTATGAAGGCTTCTTTCCGGCCCAAGTAATCACCGTAACCGATGGTGTCTACGTGGCCCGCGGCTATAACCGAGACAATCCGACCCTAATCGAAGGCGATGATGGCCTGATTGTTGTCGATCCCGGCGAAAGTACGGTCGCTGCCCAGACGGTTAAGGAGGCTTTTAATGCCGAACTTGACAATATTTTTGATAAAAAACCAGTTAAAGCGATTATTTATACCCATAGCCACGACTGTCATATTCATGGGGCCTCAGTCTTTGCCGATAGTGAAACGGAAATTATTGCTCACCAAGCCTTAATGAGTTCCCTCTTTGACGAGTGGTATGGCCAAGTTTATCCATCACGGGCAACCGGTGGGGCTATGATGGGCGGACTCTTGTTTCAGGATGCCCCGGCCCAAAATAACGAAGGCTGGTATTCCGGCTATGTTCTTGCCGGGACAAACGTCCCCGGACCCTCCGGTTTTATGCCCCCAACCATCACGGTAAAAGACAAGTTAGAGACCACGATTGCTGGGGTTAATCTTAATCTGATCGCTGCCCCTGGTGAAACCCAAGATATCATCGTCGTTTGGCTGCCCGACAAAGAAGTCCTGATCGAAATTGGTCTTATTTACGAAGCCTTTCCCGCCCTGACAACCATGAGAGGCAGCCGCCAAAGAGATGCCCTTGACTATGTCGATAGCCTGAAAATGTGTCGAAGCCTTAATCCCGAATATTTGGTTGCCCTACACGGACCAAACCCGGTCACAAAAGGTGGCGATAACATCCAAGAGTATCTGACCAATTTTAGTGATGCCATCCAATTTATGAACGACCAAACCGTCCACTACCTAAACCAAGGCTACACTGACGCAGAGATGATCGATTTAATCGAGCTACCACCCCATCTGGCTTCTAGCCCTTATTTGCAAGAAACTTACGGTTCAAAAGACTGGAACATCACTCATCTCTTCCGTTATTACAGGGGTTATTATACGGGTCAAAGCAGAGATCTCTTCCCTCAATCAACAGAGAGTGAAGCGGAAATGTCCGCCATGCTAGCTGGCGGAACCGATGCCCTAGTTGTTAAGGCCGAGGAAGCCCGAAAAGAAGGCCAGCTCGAATGGGCCTTAAGACTCTCCGATGATGTCTTGGTCCTCGATCCCGAAAATAGCCAAGCTCTGGAGACCAAGAAAGCAAGCATGTTAGCCCTAGCTGAAGACACCATGAATGGACAGGCCCGCAATATGCTCCTTTCTGAATACGTATTGATGACCGACCAAACGCAGATGTCCCTGCCGCTAGACGACCCCGAAATCCTGTTTTCCAATATGAGTGATGTGGCTGTCGAATTGATGCCCATAGATACTCTCCACCGGATTATGGCGGTCAATCTTAACGCCCCTAAAGCAATCGAGACAGACCTTGTGGCTGGCTTACAATTGACCGGTATCGATGAGAATGATCCTAATCAAGCAAGCCAGTACACCCTTAACGTCCGCAAGGGTATCTTAGAGATCAATCCACCTAACAAGAATGAAGTGCAGTTTGAGCTAACGACCGATAGCTTAACCTGGAAGCAGTTAGTCTTAAAGAAAGTCAGTCCGGAAGATGCCATCGCTAATGAGGCCGTGGTCATCACCAGTGGGACAGCCGAAAACTTTTATGCTTTTATGGACTTTTTTGTGCAATAAGACCAAGGTCTTAAATGAAAAAACAACTAGCTTTAAATAGCTAGTTGTTTTTTTAATTTGACACAATAACTCTTAATTACACTTATTAAAGTTTCAATTTTTTTCGCTCCATTCTTTTAAAACTGCTGCCTGATTATGGTCTTTATCTTTTGCCCCATAGACAAAGCTAACATTGTTTGCTTGGCTAACTTAATATAAGATAGATTTTTGTTTACTATGGTACAATAAAATTAGTGGTGCAGGGGTGATTCCTTGGACCCTACTAATAAAAAATAATTACTAAAAGGCGGTTCCAATGTTAGAACTCAAGGATATAACAAAATCATATCGTACCCGTGATTTTGTTCAAAATGCCTTAAATAAAGTTTCCATTACCTTTAGAGATAATGAATTTGCCTCTATTTTAGGGGCCTCTGGTTCAGGAAAAACAACCATGTTAAATGTCATTGGCGGACTTGATCAATATGATGCTGGTGATTTAATCATTGAAGGATTATCAACCCAAAAGTACAAGTCATCAGACTGGGATGCTTATCGCAATAACCGGGTCGGTTTTATCTTTCAAAGCTACAATTTGATTCCTCACCAATCTGCTTTAGCCAATGTTGAGCTGGCCCTGACCTTAAGTGGTGTGTCAGCCAAAGAACGAAAAGAGCGGGCCATTGAGGCCTTAGATGAAGTCGGCCTGATTGATCATATTTATAAACTACCGACCCAACTGTCCGGTGGTCAAATGCAGCGGGTGGCTATTGCCCGAGCCTTGATTAATGATCCGGAAATTGTCTTGGCTGACGAGCCAACCGGTGCTCTTGATAGCAAGACCTCTGACCAAGTGATGGACTTACTGGCGGAGATTGCCAAAAACCGACTAGTCATTATGGTCACCCATAATCCCGATCTTGCCCACAAATATACCAATCGCATTATCGAGCTTAAAGATGGTGTGGTTATTAATGATACTAATCCCTATAAAAGTCAAGACACATTGCCAACAAAAAAAATAGCAAAAAAAACCAAGATGTCCTTTTTAACGGCCATTTCTCTTTCGGTTAGCAATTTAATGACCAAAAAAGGCCGGACCTTTATTACCGCCGTGGCCGGATCAGTTGGGATTATCGGAATTGCCTTAATCCTTGCCCTAGCCAGTGGCATCAATCTTTATATCGCCAGTATCGAGCAAGAAACAATGAGTGCCTATCCCCTGACCATTGATTCTTCCGGCATTGATATCACCAGTTTTCTCGGTGGTGATGGAAACACACCCAATCTAAACACAGAAAAAGAAAGAAAGGCCGATGAGGTCCCGGTCATTAATACCATTAGCTCTCTTTTCGCCTTTCAAAATAAAAATGATTTAAAGAGCTTTAAAGCCTATGTTGACAATCGGCGATCAGAGCTTGAACCCTATGTTAGGAATATTCAGTATAAATATGGCATTAGCCCACAAATATATTTAAAAGACCAAGCCGCTGGAATCAGGCAGGTAAATCCCGATACCATTTATTCGCAATTTGGCTTTGCCAATAGTAGTGGCCTTGACCTGATCTCTGGAGCTGGTGATTTTGGCATGAAAAATTTTAATGAATTGCCTGGAGATGTTTCCCTCTTTCAAGACCAATACGATGTCGTCGCCGGAAAATGGCCTAGCCAAAGCAATGAACTCGTCGTCGTCCTAATGGATAGCGGGTCACTAACCGACACAAGCATATACACGCTAGGGCTTAAGGATCGAATGGCTTTAAAAAATATGTTTGAAAATTTCGTCAACGACGAAAACTTTGATATCAATGAATCGAGTGATGACAAAATCAATTTTGATGCCATCTTAAGTGTTAACTTTAAAGTGGTTAATCCGGCGGAGAAATATAGCTATGACCAAGCTTACGGCCTTTGGGTCGATAAATCAAATGATGTCAAGCACATGGACGCAATTATTGAAGCGGGTCTGGACTTAGATGTGGTGGGGATTGTCAAGGCTAATCCCGATACCAACAACCCGATGCTATCAAGCGGTATCTATTATCCTGCCAGCCTGACCCAAGAGTTAATCAGCCAAGCGGCTAGCTACGAGATTGTTCAGCAGCAATTAGAAAACAAAGAGATTAATGTTTTTACCGGCAAAAGCTTTGATGATGAAAGTGCGCAAGGGCCCGAAGAAATCTTTAATCTGCAAGATCTTATCAGCATTGATCCGGCCATGATTCAAAACGCCTTTAACTTTGATATGACCGCCCTAGACCTTGATTTCTCCGATTTTGATATCACTATTGATTTGGCTACTTTGCCCGATCTAAATTTAGGTGCTTTGGCTGAAAGTATTGCTGCCCAAATTAATGTCCCGATTGAAGAGATTAAAGCAATTTTAGTCAGCCTCTTAGAAGACTTTGTCGCTAGTCAAGAAGAGCAAGAGATCAATTCCCTTGAAGAGTGGCTGACTAACTTTGATACCTATATTAATAGTGAAGACGTTCAGGATAAATTAATTGCCGATTTTGAAAAATTAAATACCGAGACTCAAATTTCACAAAAATTAACGGAGATCGTCCAAAACTATTTCACCTCTTATATGGCCCTAACCTTTGAGCAAGTAATGACTGATATCCAATCCGACTTTTTAGGGCAAATTGATAGTAAATTTGCCGACTTAGGGACAAGTCTAGAAAATGCTGTGACCATTGATTCCAATAGTTTAGCCCAAGCCTTTGCCTTTAACATTGAAGAAGACCAATTACTGGCTCTTGTTCGTAGTCTCGGTGACCAAGAACAAATAAGCCAAAGTTCCAACTTGGATAAGTTAGGCTATCGCGATCTTGATGATCCAAGTGAAATCAATCTTTATCCCAAAGATTTTACGACCAAAGAAAGTGTTGTCACCTTTATTGACAACTATAATATTCAAATGGAATCTAGCGATCAAGATGACAAGGTTGTCACTTATACCGACCTGATCGCTGCCATCTTGTCCTCGGTTACAACCATCATCAACACCATCTCCTATGCCCTGGTAGCCTTTGTTGGTATCTCCCTTGTCGTCTCATCACTGATGATTGGTGTTATTACCTATGTCTCCGTCCTTGAACGAATCAAAGAAATTGGTATTCTAAGGGCTATTGGTGCTAGTAAAAAAGACATCCGCCGGGTCTTTAACGCTGAGACCTTAATCATTGGTTTTGTCGCTGGTATATTTGGCATCTTAGTCACCTATGGCATTAGTATTATTGCCAATATCCTTGTTTACAATAAGTTTGGCATTCCCAATATTGCTCATTTACAAGGGCAAGCGGTGGTTATCCTAATCTTAATTAGTATGTTTTTAGCCTTTATTTCCGGCTTAATCCCCTCATCAACGGCGGCTAACAAAGATCCGGTTGAAGCCTTGCGAAGCGAGTAAAGATGGAAGCGAAAAAAAAATGACTGCTTAGGGATTGTGAAAGCAGCAAATAAGTGTATAATAGTTATGGAATAATATCTATTAGTATTAAAAAAATCTGATATCACTTTTTAGTGATGGTCGTTTTTTTATTTATGATAAAGTTTTTTTCAGAAAGAGGTATATTTATGAGTAGAAGTATTGGTACCATATCAAGAGGCATTCGAACGCCAATTTTTAATGAAGGTGATGATTTAATTCAACTTCTCCCCGATATTATTATTGAGGCTGCTAAAGAAAACAATTTTAAGTTATATGATAAAGATGTTTTAGCCATTACAGAATCAATCGTTGCCAGGGCCCAAGGAAATTACACCACGATTTTTGATATTTGTGACGATTTAAAGGCAAAATTAAATGGTGGCACAACGATTGGTCTTACCTTTCCCATTTTATCCAGAAACCGTTTTTCGGTCCTCTTAAAAGGGATCGCCATGGCGGTTGATGAAGTGATCTTACAACTTACTTATCCAGCTGATGAAGTGGGTAATGAACTTTTTTCACCTCGTCTACTCGTCGAATCTAACATCAACCCTTGGACAGACGTTTTATCAGAGAAAGAATTCTATGACCATTTTGGTGAATCAAAGCATTGCTTTACCGGCATTGACTATATTCAATATTACCGGACGATTATTGAAGAGCAAGGGGCTAAGTGTACCATTATCTTTGCCAATGATCTTAGAGAAATTCTAAAGCATACAAAAACCGTTCTGACTTGTGATATTCATTCACGCCAGCAAAGCAAACAGATTTTAAAAGAAAATGGTGGTAATTTAGTTCTCGGCTTAGATGATCTCTTAAACAGCCCTAAAGAGGGGCGGGGCTATAATGAAGACTATGGTTTACTCGGTTCTAATAAAGCCGATGAAAAACGGGTTAAATTATTTCCGCGAGATAATCAATTTTTCGTCGATGCCATTGCTAAAAGCTTGTTTGATAAAACCGGTAAAAAAATTGAAGTGATGATTTATGGGGACGGGGCCTTTAAAGACCCGGTTGGTAAAATTTGGGAGTTAGCCGATCCCGTTGTTTCACCGGCCTATACCGCTGGCTTAGAGGGGACACCCAATGAAGTCAAATTAAAATACCTTGCTGATAATCAGTATAAAGATTTAAGTGGTGACGAACAATTTGAGAAGATATCGGCAATTATTAAAGATAAATCGAATCCCCATAGTGATGATGAACGCACCGGCACAACACCAAGACGAATTACTGATTTACTGGGTTCACTGGCCGATTTAACATCAGGAAGTGGTGACAAGGGGACGCCGATTGTCTATATCCAAGGTTACTTTGATAATTTTACCGATGGTCAGAAGTAATCATCAGTTAAGAAAATTTTCTTTATCACATTTATTTTTACAAGGAGGAATAATTTGAGATTTATTTCGTGGAATATTGATTCATTAAATGCAGCCCTAACAAGTGATTCCAATCGGGCCATCCTTACAAGAAAAGTAATTGATAGCATTCTAGACTATGATGCCGACGTAATTGCTTTGCAGGAAACCAAATTACCAGCTAAGGGGCCAAGTAAGAAACATATGGAGCATTTAGCAGCCTATTTTAAAGGCTACGCTTATGTCTGGACAAGCTCCCAAGAACCAGCTCGAAAAGGCTATGCCGGGACTATGTTTTTATATAAAGATACGTATTCTCCAGAGGTTTCTTACCCCCAGATTGGGGCACCCGATACGATGGATTTAGAGGGACGAATTATTACTTTAGACTTTGACGACTTTTATCTGACCCAAGTTTATACGCCTAATGCTGGTGACGGCCTAACACGACTGGATCAAAGACAAATTTGGGATATTAAATATGCCGACTACCTTGAGCGTTTGGATAAAGAAAAACCGGTTTTAGCAACCGGAGACTATAATGTCGCCCATCAAGAGATCGACTTAGCCCACCCACAAAATAATCGTAGGTCTGCCGGTTTTACCGATGAAGAGCGTCAAGGCTTTAGCAATCTATTAAAAAGAGGCTTTACCGATACCTTTAGGCACCTTCATGGTGATGTGACCGGTGTCTATTCCTGGTGGGCCCAACGGGTAAAAACAAGTAAAATCAATAACTCCGGCTGGCGGATTGATTATTGGTTAGTCAGTGATCGGCTGGCTAACAAGGTTGTTAAATCGGAGATGATTGACTCTGGTCAACGACAAGACCATACGCCAATTTTATTGGACATTGATCTCGCCTGAATGACTTGGGGAATTCCCCCCTTTAGATTTTACCCATAGGGGATGCATCATTAAAAACTGCCTGCTGAATGATTCAGCAGGCAATACTATTTTTGATATTTATAACTTTAAGTTAAGCACTTCAACAATTGTATCAATCACACCCTCTTCTTCATTTGTTTTGTGTGTGATATTTTTGGCAGCTGCTTTTAAATCCGGATGCGCATTTTTCATTGCAAAGGTATGGTCGCAAACTTCCATAAGCGATAAATCATTAAGAAAATCCCCAAATACCATTGTCTCCTCCGCTTTTGCGCCAAACTTCTTCATCAGCATCTGCAAAGCTTTTCCTTTGTTTTCGCCTTTCTTCACAATGTCAATCCAATTATCCCCTGAAGGAATCAGGTCATAATGATCAGTAATCAAAGAAAGTTTTGGACAAGCATTTGTCAAAGGGTTAATCCCATCAATACAAGATACCTTGCAGATTTCTTCCTGACTAATGACTCCCTCAAAATTTTCGACGACTACTGTATTATAAAAAAAGCGTCTGACCTGTGCTTCAAAAACCGGTAAGCGATCGACTATGTAAGCCGCATCAATGCCGCATAGGGCCGGACGCAATTCATCAATTCTTTCAATCTGCACTAACAATTTTTCAAGTTCTTTTTTTTGAATTGACGTATAGTAGACCATCTCACCACGATCTAAGACCATATTGCCATTTTCACAAATCAAACCAATCTCATGAAAATATTCCTCAAATTGAACTTTTAAGGTATGCACTGGTCTTCCACTTGCTGGAACAAATCGTATTCCTTCACGATTTAAAGCTTTAATCAGCTCTGGAAATCGTTTCGGTAGTTCTTTTTTGCTGTTTAACAATGTCCCATCAAGATCGGACACAATAATTTTAATCATGCAAACTCCTCGTATAATAAATTTAAAGGCAAAGTGTTTAGTTATTTAATCATTTGGCGATTGAACCCTCTTCCTATGTCAAGATTTAGTTCAATTCAAATTTAATACTTTCGATCATCTTTTTTACATCCGCTGAATGAATGTCTAGGACATCACCACCGACTACTCCAATTGTGCAGGGTTTATCCTGGACGATTGTGAAATAGTAATGGGAAGCCTCTCCATTTGTAGTACAATCACAGACGATGTATTGATAATCCCCAATTGCGACGTCTCTTGGATTTGAAAAAATATTTGGGTAGGCTTCTATATATGCATTGATGTCGGATCTGAGCATATCGACACTATATGCTTCTTCTTTATTGTATTGATAGGGACTATCTTGATATACATAAAAGCGAAAATTTTCATGAATTCCTTTTTCACCCGGTGCTTCTATCTCGATATAATCGCTATTAGTATCCGCCGAACCTTCCGGTTTAACCGTTATTCTTTCATAATAGTCGCCAATTTCAGCAAGATATCCATCTTCAACAGTAAGCTCTATTGCCCCATTCGTGGATTTTACAGCTCCCACCTCTACTTTAGCTTCTGGTACTGGGGCAGTTTGGCCATCACTTTCTTCGTTTTCACCACCACATGCCACTAGTGTAAATGCCACTGCAAACACCATTATTACAAGCATTAATTTTTTCATTTTTTCCTTCCTCTTCTTGACCTTCACCGACAATGAGACCTGACCAGCTTCTTTCCAATGGCTTTTATTGATTTATTTACCTATCTTTTTCTAATAATTTTTGCGTTTCCATATCATAAGAGTATTCAATTGCGCCTATTTCAACATCCATAATTACCTTACCATCTTCTACCGAAATGCTCCATTCATCTAATTCAGAATTGCTTCCATCTTCTTTTTTAGCTTTTTCGATAATACTATTGACATTCGCTAATTGATCTTTGGTAATTTCAACTTTTTCATCATCAAGATCAATTGCTTCAGAATCATCACTAATTATTTTTCCATCAATCGGGTTTATTTTAACTTCATATTCATTTTTGTCATCATACCCTTCAATGACATATTGATATTCCATTAATTCCTTATCTAAATCAATTTTTTTAATTTTTGTGCCAGGATGTAACTCTATGAATTTATCAAAGACCTGCTCAGCAGTCATTTTAATATCATCATAATTCATTTCTCTGACACTATCTTCGGCATCTTTCACGGCATCATCAGCTATCTCTTTTACATCATCAACCTTTTCTTCGACGTTTGGATCAACTGTCCCATTAGCACATCCAACCAAACCTAACGATAACACAAATGCCAACACCATAAACAACACTAAGTATTTTCTCTTATTCTTTTTCATGAA
>CAZJGM010000052.1:0-11678 GCA_964545675.1 uncultured Lachnospiraceae bacterium
TGAAGAAATCACACCAGTATTTTGAAAAACTAGCCTCTATTTCTGAATTAAAAGTGATTGATAAAAAGGACCTTAATGAGAATTTTGTGTCAGCTCGAGTTGATGACCTAGAAATCTTTCTTGATTTAGATGAATTAGTTGATAAAGAAAAAGAAATTAAACGCCTAGAAAAAGAGCTGGCTAAGGTAAAAAGCGAAATTGAGCGTGTCGACCAAAAACTAGCCAATGAAGGATTTATAAAAAAAGCACCGGAAAAAGTGGTTGACCAAGAACGGGAAAAACAAGCAAAATATGGAGAAACCATGGAAAAACTTCAAGAGCGATTAGATTATTTTAAGAAATAAAGTGCTTTTCTATTGGAGCTTAATATGGTATGATCAAATTAATAAAAAAAGACCCTAAAGGGGAGTAGCTCGCCGAAAGGATTTACTTAGTCGTCATTACGGGAAATACCCCGGCTGAGTAACAAGTAATCTTGGAGTAAGACCTTTATTTCGTATCACTGCACCTAGTGTAGCCATCGGAATAAAGGTTTTTTATTGAATAAAATTAAGCGTTAAAAGGAGGTAATTACTTGGATAAAAAAGAAGGGTTTTTAGTGTCTGAACGTGAACTCGAAACAGTTTATCAGGTTGACTTAAAAAATGGTTTAAGTCATGAAGAGGTTTTAAAAAGACAAGAAAAATTTGGTAAGAATAAAATGGATGAGGGTAAGAGAAAAACTTTCTTGCTAATGTTCTTTTCCCAATTTAAAGATTTTTTAATCATAGTCTTAGTCGTAGCTGCTATTATTTCTGGTTTGGTGGGAGAGTTAAGTGATGCTATCTTAATTTTATTAATCGTTTTGGTTAATGCTTTAATTGGAGCCATCCAAGAGAACAAGGCTGAGAATTCCATGGAAGCATTAAAAAATATGACGATTCCTGAGGCTACAGTGATCCGAAATGGCCAACAAGAAATTATCAAATCAATTGATTTAGTTCCCGGGGATATTGTTTTATTAGATGCCGGTGATATCGTTCCAGCCGATGGACGTCTTATCGATGTGGCCTCCTTAAAAATCACCGAATCCTCTTTAACCGGCGAGTCAGTTCCGGTTCAAAAAAAGATGACCGATATAAATAATAGTGATACTGCTCTGGGAGACCGGGTTAATTCTGTTTATATGAGTAGTTTGGTTAATTACGGTCGTGGTCAATTTGTCGTTACTGCAACCGGCATGCAATCGGAAATTGGAAAAATTGCTGGAATGATTCAAAGTTCAATAACACTGCAAACGCCACTTCAGAAAAAACTAGAGGAATTAGGAAAAGTTTTGGCTCTTGGGGCAATTATTGCTTGTATAATCGTCTTTATTCTTGGGATGATTCGTGGTGGTGATCCACTCTTACTCTTCTTAACGGCGGTTAGCTTAGCTGTAGCGGCAATTCCCGAAGGCCTACCGGCTATTGTAACAGTCGTTCTAGCTATTGGTGTCCAGCGGATGGTTTCCAAAAATGCCATTATTAGAAAACTCCCAGCAGTTGAGACCTTAGGGAGTGCTTCGGTTATTTGTTCGGATAAAACAGGGACCTTGACCCAAAATAAAATGACCATTGAAACCATCTTTGCAGATGGACAGCTTTCTGATTTAGATAGCTTAAAATCCCGAGACTTGTCGGCTGCTGAAAAAATGCTGATTCAAATTGGCCTTCTTTGTAATGATTCATCAATTGTCGAAAATGGTGAAGGTGTCCAAGAGATTGGCGATCCGACTGAAATTGCCATGGTGTCGCTAGCTAATAAATTTGGGTTTTCAAAAACTGATGAAGAAGAAAAATACCCAAGAGTTGCCGAATTACCCTTTGATTCTGAGCGAAAGCTAATGACAACGGTTCATAAAATTGGCAAGGATTATTATTCCTTTACCAAGGGGGCACCAGATGTTATTCTTAATCGAGCCAGTCATTATTTTTCACAGAATGAAATTAAGCCTTTGACTGAAGAAAAAAGCACTATCTTAAATGAAACGAATAATAACTTATCGAATAAGGCTTATCGGGTGATTGCCTATGCCTATAAGCGGTTTGATCATCAACCGGACATGTCAATGGAAAACTTAGAAAAAGATTTGATTTTTACTGGCTTAAATGGCATGATTGATCCACCCCGAGAAGAAGTGAAGGCATCTATTGATCTTTGTAAAAAAGCTGGCATTAAGACAATTATGATTACTGGGGACCATAAAAACACAGCCGTTGCCATTGCCAAGAAATTAAATATTTTTACGAAAAATAGCCTAGCCTATACGGGGATTGAACTTTCCAAAATGAGTGATCGCGAACTGGATAAGAAAATTGAAAACATAGCCGTTTTTGCGAGGGTTGCACCAGAGGACAAGGTACGAATCGTCGAGGCCTGGCAAAAACGTGGAGAAGTTGTTGCCATGACCGGAGATGGGGTTAATGATGCACCTGCCCTTAAAAAGGCAAATATTGGTTGTGCAATGGGAATTACTGGCACTGATGTTTCCAAAGAAGCAGCCGATATGATATTAACTGATGATAATTTTTCAACCATTGTAACAGCGGTTGAAGAAGGGCGGGGAATTTATGCCAATATTCGAAAAGCCATCCATTTTTTATTGTCTTGTAATATTGCTGAAATTATGATTCTTCTAACGGCCTCCCTTGTCGGTTGGCTGCAACCCTTGTTACCCATCCATATCTTATGGATTAATTTAATTACCGATAGTTTACCAGCTCTAGCTCTTGGGGTTGAAAAAAAAGATTCAGGGATTATGGATGAAAAACCGCGGCCCTTAAGCGAGAGTATTTTTGCCAATGGTTTGGGCGGACGGATTATTTACCAGGGGATTATTTTAGCAGTGATTTCACTACTGGTGTTTGAATTGGATTTGATTAATTATGGCATTGATGTTGCCAGAACGATGTGTTTTGGGGTTCTTGGTTTATCTCAACTAAGTCATGCTATTAATGTTCGATCGCAGAAGAAATCAATTTTTTCATCGGCTTTATTTTCAAATCGTTATCTTTGGTTAGCCCTTGCCTTGTCTCTTGTTTTGCAACTAAGTGTTATGTTAGTGCCAATGCTTCAACCAATCTTTAAGGTTGTTAGTTTGTCAGGAACTCAATGGTTGATCGTCGCAATGGCATCATTGATGCCGATTGTTATTGTTGAAATAACAAAACTAATTGGTCGTGTTATCAGAAAAAATCTTTTAGAAAGTAGTAAATAAGCGAGTTGAAGAAGACTTAAAAATACCCTTATTGAAATGATAGGGGTATTTTTTTATTTGTTTTTGGAAAGGCTTCTTAAATTTGCAATCATAATATCAAAGGTTTCATGTTCAATTTGAGTGGGATCAAAAGCGGTCAGTCTAAAGGTAATTTGTATACAGGCACCGATTGTAAAAGCAGAAATAATCGTTCCAACGCCAACCATGCCACCAAGAAAATAACCAATAATTACGACTGATACTTCAAGAATTCCTCGACACAAACCAACTGGCCAACCGGTTTTTCGGGTGACAGCAACCATTAAACTATCTCGTGGGCCCGCTCCAAAGGCCGAGGAGATATAAAAATAAGTGCCAAAAGCAATGACAAAAAGACCGATAATTAACATAATTAATCCAAACCACCAATTTTGGATGGTTGGGATAAAGTCTAGAAATAAGATTAGATCCATAAATAGACCGATCATAAACATGTTAAAAATGGTACCAATGCCAATTTTCTCGCCCATTAAAAAAACAATCAGGACGATCAGAGTCCCTACACCGGTGTTAACAAGACCGATGCTGATTCCAAAGGTTTGGCTAATACCAGAGTGAAGAACCTCCCAAGGGGCATAGCCAATGTTTGCTTTCATGGTGATAATAATACCTAGTCCATAGAGAAAAAGACCAATATTTAATCGTAAAAAGCGAATTATATAATTTTTCATAAAGTCTCCTAATTTAAAGTAGTGTGAGACAAGTATAGCACAAGAAAAGTAAGCTGAAAAGATCGATTTTTTCAGTATTTATGATATAATGAAATTATTATATGTGATTAGGGGGGAATTTAAAATGAAAGTGATTGGAATTAACGGAAGTCCTCATGAAAAAGGGAACACCTATACGGCATTAGCAGCAGCAGGACGGATTTTTAAAATGAAAAATATTGATTTTGAGATTTTTAATATTGGCTTAAAAGCAATTCGGGGATGTGCCGTTTGCGGAGCGTGTGGTTTTAATAAAAACGAAAAATGTATTTTTGAAGATGATTGTGTTAATGAAGGAATTCAAAAAATCAAAGAAGCTGATGGCCTTCTCCTAGGAAGCCCAGTTCATTTTGCTGGAATTGCCGGAAGCATGAAAGCTTTTTGTGATCGGGTTTTTTATGTATCCAGCCAAAATGGCGGCTTATTTAGGCATAAGGTCGGCGCTTCGGTCGTAGCAGTAAGGCGGTCCGGTGGGCTGCCGACTTTTGATGGCTTAAACCATTATCTAACTTATAGTGAAATGATTCTTGCTAGTGGAAATTATTGGAATGTTATTCACGGGCGAAAAGAAGGAGAGGCCAAGCAGGATGCTGAAGGTCTTCAAACCATTGAGGTGCTGGCAAGAAATATGGCTTGGATCTTAAATTTGATTGAAAGTGGAAAAGGAAAGGTTTATCAACCAGAAGTTGAAAAGAAAGTCTATACGCATTTTATTCGATAGATTCAGACCTGATTGAAACACAAAAAGACCTAAAGGGAGGTTAAAATGAAAGTAGGGTTAATTCGTTGTATGCAGACAGAAGATATGTGTCCAGGAACGACTGATTTTAAGGTGATCCGCGAAAAAAAATGTGCTTTTGAAGGAATTGAAGAAGACATTGAAATTATTGGATTTGTAACTTGTGGAGGTTGTCCGGGTAAGAAGGCAACAACGCGAGCAGCTGAAATGGTAAGACGCGGTGCAGATACCATTGTTTTATGTTCTTGTATAACGAGGGGAAACCCGATTGGCTTTGTTTGTCCTAATACAAAGGCCATTAAAACAGCCATTAAGAAAAAGCTAGGAGACGAAATTAAAATTATTGATTATACTCACTAAATGAAAAAAATATTTAATAAATCATAGCATAGTTTAAAAACCATTCCTTGTTTAGGAGTGGTTTTTTTAAAAGGTTATTGACATATGTTCTAAAGTAAGATACTATAGTTATGAACATATGTTATATAAAAAATAAAGGAGGTGTATAAGATGCCTAGAAGAGATGGAACAGGACCAACAGGTAATGGGCCAGGAGGACCAGGTGGACGCTTTAATGCTGGACCTGATGGAGAGTGCATATGCCCGAAATGTGGTGAAAGAGTTCCCCATCGTAGAGGTTTTCCATGTACATCAGTGAAATGCCCTAAATGCCAAAGTTTAATGATACGAGAATAAAATTTATAGAAAGGAAGTTAGCGATGCCTGGAAGAGATGGGACAGGTCCATATAGTCGAAATGGTCGAAGAATGAATGGATGTAGAAGAGATAAGCCTAGTCGTTTTTATTGCCAACGCAACGATCGGTATTTAGAAAATGATCAGACACTGCTTAAGAATCAGGCGCATTATTATGAAGAAGAACTTAAGCGAATTAATAGTCGTCTTGATCGTTTAAATGCGGAATCGATTTCAAGTGAATAGATCTCTTTAGAAAAAAAGCTGAAAACAAATTTGTTTTCAGCTTTTTTTATGTGGAAGAAGCCCTCTTTATAAGATCTTTTAAATTAAGAAACCTGAATTTTGGCTTGAAGCTTTTTGTAGATAAGGGTAAACTAGTTAATGGTCAAGAGGAACTTATTTTTAGGACAAGAAAGAAGGGGTTAAATGAATTATAAAAAAAATTTAAAAAAGTATGCTCAATTAATCGTTCAGATGGGTGTTAACCTACAAAAAGATCAGGAATTAGTTGTTAGTTGTAGTGTTGAAAATTATGATTTTGCAAGGATGATTGTCAAGGAAGCATACCAAGCAGGTGCAAAAGAAGTGATTGTTTTTTACAATGATATCAAAAGTAGTCGATTGCGTTATGAGTATGGGGCCATTGATATTTTTGAAAGCCTTCCTCAGTGGTTAGCTGATTCAAGAAATTACTATGCAAAAAATGAGGCCGCCTTTATTACGATTGTTGGGAATGATCCGGAAGCTCTTTCTGGTGTTGATCAAGAGAAAATTAAAAAAAGTGCCAAAGCAAACCACAAAGCTTTAGCTCCTTATTACAAAAAAATGATGAATAGTGAATTTCAATGGTGTGTAGTAGCTCTACCAGAAAAGGAATGGGCAAAAAAGATTTTTCCAGATTTAAGTAGTGAGATGGCAATGGATCAACTTTGGCATGCTATTTTTAAGGCTGTTCGGATTGGAGAGGAAGATGTCGTTTTAGCTTGGAAAAATCACAATGCTAATTTAAATGAAAAATCTGCCTTGCTTAATGATTATCGTTTTAAAAAATTGCACTATTTTAGTCAAAATGGAACTGACTTTACCCTCGGTCTTCAGAAAGATCATCGCTGGCAAGGGGGAAGTGAAAAAACTCCAAAAGGAATTGTGTTTTTCCCAAATATTCCAACAGAAGAAATTTTCACCTGTCCCGATTGTCGGCTTGCAGAAGGGACAGTTGCATCGTCAATGCCCTTGTCTTATCAGGGCAATCTGATTGAAAATTTTACTTTAACTTTTTCTGAAGGGAAAGTTATTGATTTCTCAGCTGAAAAAGGCTACGAGATTTTAAAAATGTTACTTGAAACTGATGAAGGGGCAAAACGTCTGGGTGAAGTGGCATTAGTTCCCAATAATTCACCAATAGCAACAATGAATCTTTTATTTTATGAGACCTTATTTGATGAAAATGCGTCCTGCCACCTAGCACTAGGAGAATGTTATCCAACAACGATTAAAGGCGGCGAAAGGTTAGACAAAGAAGGTTTATTAGCTATTGGCGGCAATCAGTCGCAAATTCATGTTGATTTTATGATTGGTTGTGATGATCTTTCTATTATTGGGATAACTGAGGATGGCAAAGAAATCCCCATCTTTATCAATGGTAATTGGGCTTAATTAATGTTTCCTTCAAATTTCCGAAAACAAACACCTGCCATTGTTAAAAGACGTTTAGAAACCTTAGAAGCATCAGAGTCTGGATACTTATCCTCTAAATAAATAACTTTTTTGATGCCAGCTTGAATAATTGCTTTAGCACATTCATTGCAGGGAAAACAAGTGACATAGAGAATTGAATTTTCAAGAGACCGGCCATCGGAATTTAAGATCGCATTTAATTCTGCATGGCAGACATAAGCGTACTTTGTTTCTTGAAAACAACCTTCTCGGTCCCAGGGAAGAGAATCATCGGAACATCCTTTTGGCATGCCGTTATAACCGGTTGAGAGAATAATATTTTTTTGATTAACGATACAGGCACCTACTTGGGTGTTGGGGTCTTTACTACGGTTAGTAGATGGTTGGTCGATTACCATAAAATATGCTTCCCTGCTAATATAATTTTGGCGTTTCATATATTCTGTCAGTTTTTTATTTGTTATTATTGTATCCTTTAATACATCAAAAAACAATCCTATAAAGATAGGATTCAAAAGTAAAGATAAAGCAGAATAAATTATTTTTAAAAATTACTTTTGACAGCTAAAGTATCTATAGTATAATATGAATCAGAATGAAAATAATTTACATAATAAAAAATAAAGGAGAGAATTAAAGATGAAGAAAAACACACTGATTATCTTCATGGCTATCCTAATGTTAGTAATGAGTGGGTGCGCAAGTGAGGTAAATCAAAATACTAAAGAGCCACTCATAGTAGGCATGGAATTGGCATATCCGCCATTTGAAACAAAAGATGAGTCTGGAAAACCAATGGGGATCAGTGTTGATTTAGCCTATGCTTTGGGAGAATATTTAGATAGACCAGTTGAAATTGAAAATACTAACTGGGATGGCTTGATCCCATCTCTGCAGACGGGCAAAGTGGATGTGGTTATTTCATCGATGACCATTACCGATGAACGTCGTGAAGTTATTGACTTTTCAATTCCTTATGCGCAGACATATTTGGGCTTGCTGGTTAATAAAAATGCCCAAATAAATGAAGCGGCTGACTTAAATGATTCGACAAGAACAATCGCCGTTAAAAAAGGAACGACAGGAGATGTTTACGCCAATAAAAATTTGCAAAATGCGACCATCAATCGCTTATCCTCGGAAAGTGCTTGTGTGACAGAGGTAGTTCAAGGAAAAGCCGATGCCTTTATTTATGATTTGTTAACAATTTATCGGCAAAACAAAGAAAATCCCGATACGACAGAGGCAATTCTTGTTTCCTTTAAAGATGGTGAAGAATGGGGAATGGCAGTTAAAAAAGGGGATGACGAACTATTGGAGCAGATTAATACTTTTATAAAGACCTTTAAAGAAAACCAAGGCTTTGATGCCTTAAATGAAAAATACCTTAAAGATGAAAAAGAAGTTTTTGATGCTCGAAATTTTCCTTGGTTTTTTGATTAAGGCCAGCGATGAAAATAAAAGAAAAGTTGACGTTTAATCAGTTAATTAATGGCTTGGCAGTAGTAGTTTTAATCTTGGCCATCTTATCGTGGTCAGTGAATGCCATTGGACTAAGCCTTGATTTTAGGACCCTGTTACAATATCAAGAACGGATCACTCAAGGATTTGTTATGACCATTATCATTTCATTAGCAAGTCTTGTTTTGAGTTTATTAATTGGAGCAATCACGGCAATTGGCCAAAAATCAAAAATCCTCTTTATTAGTTATTTTTCTAAAACCTATGTTCAAATTATTAGGGGAACACCGCTACTTGTCCAGATTTATTTCTTTTATTATATTATCGGGACAGCTTGGGGAATATCCAATCGTTATCTTGCCGGGATTTTAATCTTATCGATTTTTGAAGGGGCCTATATTTCGGAGATTATCAGAGGCGGTGTTGAAAGCATCGAAAGACAACAGTATGAAATTGCAAAGTCGATTGGATTAACACCGATTAGAACCCTTCAGTTGGTAACCTTACCAATTTTATTGTCTCGCATTTTGCCTGCTTTAGCAGGACAATTTGCATCAATTATTAAAGATTCATCGCTTCTTTCAGTCATTGCAGTAATTGAATTAACCCAAACGATTCAGGAAATTTCAGCCGATAATTTTAGGTTATTTGAAAATTATATTTTTGTCGGGATTCTTTATTTTAGTTTAACATTTGCAATTTCCCTTGGATCGAGAGCCTTGGAAAAGAGGTTTAATCATGAATATCGAGCTAGTTGAGATTAGTAAAAATTTTGAAAATGAAGAGGTACTAGATGCGATCAATTTTAAGTCAGAGATTCATTCGATTGCCATTATAGGTCCTTCAGGTGGGGGCAAATCGACCCTGCTTCGGATTATCGGTGGTTTATTAAAACCTGATTCAGGACATTTAAAAATTGATGGTGAAGAAGTAATTTTTAAAGAAAATAGATTACAAGAATATCGCCGGCAAATTGGTTTTGTTTTCCAATCAAAGGGATTGTTTGAGCATTATACGGCTGAAGAAAATGTAATCTTACCCCTTATTTATACCTTTAAGTTGAAACGTAGTGATGCTATTTCAATTGCCGAAAAATTGTTTGAGCGATTCGGTTTAATTGGAGAAAAAAATAAATATCCATTTCAATTATCAGGCGGTCAGCAACAACGAATTGCCATTGCTAGGGCAGTTGCCATCAAGCCAAAACTATTACTACTCGATGAACCAACTTCAGCACTTGACCCAGAATATACGGCGGAAGTTTTAAATATGCTAGAGGAACTTCAATTAGATGGACTTAAAACGATGATTGTTACCCATGAGATGGGTTTTGCCCGAAAAGCCTGTGAAAAAATCGTCTTTCTAGCCAATAGTCAGATCCTTGAAGTGGGAGAGAGTGATGAAATATTTAATGATCCAAAGACTAAGGAACTTAAGGATTTTTTAAGTTTAGTACTTGAATGGCGAATTTGACAAAGACAAGCGATATTTGTTTAACAATGTTAATAGAGGGTAAATTAAATAACAAAACATAGAGGAGGAAGAGGATGAGTTTTAGAGAATTTACGATTAATAATCGATCAACCCGTGAATTTATCGATAAAGAGGTGGATGATAAGCTTTTAAGTGATTTGATGATCTATTTAAGCGAATTAAATAATGGGATAGGTAAAGAAGAAGGGTTTTCCTTTGTTTTTCTCAAAGATGGAAATGAGGTCTTTAAAGATTTAGATGGCTATGGTGGCTACGGTGGATTAATGATAAAAAGCCCTCATTATATCGGCTTGCGACTTGATGATCTCAGTCGTGAACGTCGAGTGATCGGTGCTTATTATATGCAATCAATTGTAAAAAAACTTTATGATATGAAGCTTGGCAGTTGTTGGGTGAGCCTGCATAATACGACTCCTGACCAACAAGCGAAAATTTTATCCGGCCGGCAAGGGGTCGTTCAATACTTATTAGGATTTGGAAAACCACTTGAAGAACAAAGAAACGATAAGGAATATGCAATTATCAATCGAACCTCTAAATATGCCCAGGATCCTTATGGATTAGCATTGATTGATACAGAAGAAGAAAATCGCCTCTCAGTGGTTGAAACGGTTTTTTTATATGAATGGGGTAATGTTGCCCGCTTTTCAGATATGGAAAATCGCGGTGTCCTCGACTTATTGTATTATGTCCGTAATTCACCTTCTTATAAAAATGATCAACCAACTCGTCTTATTCTTAAAGATGGTTATCTTGAATTAGCCATCATTAAACCCCATGAAGAAGAAAATTATACCGATGGTGGTGTTTTTCTTTACATGCTTTATGGCTTGGCTCGAGGGATGGGCTATCCTGCCAATTGGCATTACATTGATGACACATCTGACAATAAAGAATATCAATTAATTGCCCATTTTGAGTTGTAAAAGAATAAATAGTTATAAAAATAGGGTAATTACCCTATTTTTTATTGGGCTTATATGGATATAGAATGACATAAATTGAAATGACAGGAGGAGTTAATGGCCGATAAATTACAAAATAAGTTTCTTGTAATGGGATTAGCAGTTTTTTGTTGTTTACTTTGGGGAAGTGCATACCCTGGGGTGAAGATTGGTTACCAATTATTTAATATTACGACAGCAGGATCTAAAATATTATTTGCCGGTTATCGCTTTACTTTAGCAGGTTTGCTAACTTTTTTTATCACCAGTATTTATTATCGCAAATGGATTGTTCCCCAAAAAAATGACTTTAAAGCAATGCTTATCTTAGGCGTGTTTCAGACAACCTTTCAATATATATTCTTTTATATTGGCTTATCTAATACGACCGGGGTAAAAGGTGCGATTATTAATGCGTCATCGAGTTTTTTAGCTATTTTTTTTGCACATTTTGTTTTTAAGAATGAAAAATTATCCAAATACAAAGTTATTGGAGCAATTTTGGGGATGATTGGTGTAATCATTATTCAATTGGATAAAGGTCCAATTGGTGGGGGGTTTTTACTAACCGGTGAAGGATTTTTGTTTTTTGCATGTATAGCCTCAGCGGTGGGATCGGTATTGACGCGTATTTTCTCGCAAAAGATTGATGCGATGGTGTTGACGGCTTATCAATTA
>CAZJGM010000053.1:0-11660 GCA_964545675.1 uncultured Lachnospiraceae bacterium
CTTTTTTAATACAAGTTGTATTCTTCTTAACATCGTAACGTGATGAACGTTAAAAACTACTATCCAAATCGAGTTCACTTTTAAAGCTACAGAGGGAATTTCAAACAGCTTGCATAAAAATCTTTCAGCCAAGGATTTTTTCTCTAGCTATGGTTACTGTTTGACTATCTCTATCATCGCTTCCTATTTAATTTTCAGGTCTTGTCTAAGGATCTCATATAATACAATTGCCGTTGCTGTTGCCACATTAAGGGATTCAGCAGACCCAAGTATTGGGATCTTTAATAAATAATCACACCGTTCTTTTGCCTGACAGGTCATTCCTCTTGATTCATTACCCATGATAATGGCTAAGGGTTTTTTATCAAAATTATATGTAAAGAGGTTTTCTCCTTCTAAGGCCGTTCCAACAATCGTCACATCCGTTTTTTTTAATTCATCAATCGAATCAATAAGATTAGGAGAATCAATCAAATCCAAGTGAAAAATCGAACCCATGGAACCTCGAAGGACTTTTTCATTATAAAAATCAACTGTTTTAGGAGACCTAATAATGGCATCAAAACCGGCTGCATCAGCCGTGCGAATAATTGTGCCCAAATTGGAAGGATCTTGTAGGTCTTCTAATAATAGAATTTTTTTATAAGGATGACCTTTACCTAGAGGTTTTTTTATTAAGGCAATGACTCCTTCGGGATTTTTCATCGTCGAAATCGCTGCGAAAACAAATTCACTCAAATAAAAAAGTGAGACCTGAGGCCTTTCTTTTTTAAGCTTTTCAATAAGTTCCTGATCGGCAAATTTTTCAGAGATATAAATGCCTTTTATATAACTTTCACTTTTAATTGCCTCTATTAACAGTTTCTTTCCTTCAATCAAGATTAAGTTTTCTTGATCTCTGTTTTTCTTCTGTCGCAGTTTCTGGAGAGCTTTAATTTGTCCATTACTTCGTGATCTAATCATATCCATCTTATCAATTATCTTTTTTGGATAACTTATTAATCTCGTTAATAGAACGGTTTTCTCCCATTACCACCATTATATCATCAATTTTGACAACATCATCAGCATTTGGTATGGCATTAAGGATATCCTTGGATCGAATGGCAATAACATTAATGCCATACGTTGATCGTAAATCCAATTCACTCAATGTTTTTCCTGCCCAGTCACGCAAGGCATCAACTTCAACAATAGAGTGGTTAGTATCAAGTTCTAAAATATCGATAAAATCACCTGAAAATAAATTATGGGCCACCCGTTCACCCATATCACGCTCTGGGGAAAATACTTTTTTAACCCCAAGTTTTAAGAGAACTTTTTCATGTTGGGCATTATTAGCTTTCCCATAGATCTCACTAACTCCTAATTCCTGGGCATTGACAATTCCCATAATCGAACTATTAATATCAGACGTAATTGAAACAATCACCGCATCAACATTTTTTAGACCAATCGATCGTAGGGCATTAATGTCTGATACATCAGCTTGAACAGCGTAGGTTACTGAATTCGCAATATTTTGAATCTTTTCTTCATCATGGTCAACGACTACCACATTACAACCGAGTTCACTAAGAGTGATGGCTAACGCTTCGCCAAATCGTCCTAGACCTAGGACTGCAAATTGTTTTTCTTTCAATTGAAAATTCCTCCTCTAGCCAATCATTATATTACCTTCTGGCAATTTAAAGGTTCCGATGTTCTCTCTTAGACGTTTCTCATTACGTGATATAGCGTAAGCCACTGTTAAGGGACCAAGTCTTCCGACAAACATCGTTATTATCATTGCAAACTTACCAGCAACCGATAGATTAGGCGTAATTCCCGTACTTAAGCCCACTGTCCCAAAAGCAGAAAACACTTCAAAGGCAATCTTTTCAAAAGAAAGACCCGGTTCTGTCCATAATAACACAAATATCATCGTTACCACAATTAAAATTGCAATTAA
The DNA here is from genome assembly GCA_964545675.1 of uncultured Lachnospiraceae bacterium. Taxonomy (GTDB): domain Bacteria; phylum Bacillota; class Clostridia; order Eubacteriales; family Eubacteriaceae; genus Acetobacterium. Next base: position 1,952 of record CAZJGM010000053.1, read on the forward strand.
GACCACTGAAATTGAACGTCTAATCGCCGGTCCAATAATCGTCCGTTTAAAAGCAACCACATCTTTTCGACCGTAGAGTACTGACGCAACCGTTAAGACAATAATTCCAATCGTTGTTGTTTTAACCCCGCCGCCTGTTGAACCAGGCGAAGCTCCAATAAACATCATCAGCATCGTTAAAAATAAGGACGAAGCGGTTAAATTACCGGTATCAATGGTATTAAATCCAGCCGTACGTGGTGTGATTGCTTGAAAAAAAGCAGCTAAAATTTTATCGCCAATAGGCAAGTTTGCCATTGTCATTGGATTATTATATTCAAAGATGAAGAACAGTATAAAACTAATGGCAAAAAGAATCCCTGTGATCACAAGTACAAGTCGGGCATGCATGGTCATTTTACTAAATTTTCGAATATTGATAATATCACTGGTTACGGCAAATCCAAGTCCCCCAATTAAAATCAATGATCCAACCCCAAAGGTGATAATAAAATTATCAACATATCCGGTTAAACTGCTATAATTTCCCATTAAATCAAATCCAGCATTACAAAATGCTGAAATTGCATGGAATAAACTATAGGCCAATCCCTTTGAAAAACCAAATTCTGGGATAAAGGCAAGGCTTAAAAAAAACGCCCCAATAAGTTCAATTGCAATCGAAGAGAAGAAAATATATTTAGTGTAGCGTACCACGCCAGAAATAGAATCCGTATTGACAGAGGATTGGATTAACAGCCGATCTTTTATGGTAATTCGTTTGCCAGCCAAAACAAAAAACATCGTTGTTAAGGACATAAAACCTAAACCACCAATTTGAATTAAGACAATAATAATAAATTTTCCAAAGGCTGACCAAAAGGTTCCCGTATCAACAACAACGAGTCCCGTTACACAAACCGCCGATGTTGATGTGAAGAATGCGTTTAAAAAACCAGAACTTTGACCACTTGCACTTGCTAGAGGTAATGATAAAAGAAATGTTCCAATTAAAATAACCAAAGCAAAACCAAAAATCAAGATTTCAGCAGGGGATCGTCGGGTAAAAAAATTTTTTATTACAATCTTTCGTTTCTCGGCCACATTTACTCTCCATCTACTAATAATAGTATTATTTTATCACGCATCATTCAAAAAGCAATCACATTTTATCTTTTCATTGACGTTCATGGCTGCTAAAAATTAAGGTAAGTACAAAAAAATTTAAAAAACTTCTCAGAAAATAAATTTCAATGAGAAGTTTTCCACTTATTAATTAATATTTAAACTTTTTTTTGATATATCTACTAAATCCTTAAAGGCATTTGTATCATTCATCGCTAGATCTGCTAAAATTTTACGATCAATTTCTACACCGGATTGTTTGAGACCAAACATAAATTTGCTATAACTCAAGTCATACATCCGTGTTCCCGCATTAATTCGGGTAATCCAAAGTCTTCTAAAGTTTCGTTTCTTTTCTTTACGTCCGATATATGAAGATCGGAGTGCCCGCATAACAGCTTCATTAGCAGGCCGATAAAGCTTACTTTTAGTACCATAATAGCCTTTAGCAAGTTTTAATATTTTTTTATGTTTTTTCTTGGCATTAACGCCTTTTTTTATTCTAGACATTGTTTTTTCCTCCTATCTTCATCGTTTAATCATTAATTTTACAACTTTTGCATCTGCCGGTGTCAAATAAGATGCTTTTCTTAAATTTCTCTTCCGCTTAGGTGATTTTTTAGTAAGAATATGACTTTTATAAGCTTTTGACCGTTTAACTAACCCTGATTTTTTTATTTTAAAACGCTTTGCAGCACCACGATGTGTTTTCATTTTTGGCATAATTGTTCCTCCTCTCCATTGGCTGAATTTATAATAATGAATTTGCCCTATGGCTAAACCATTCACTACCCAAATAATAAGATTCTTTAATTATTTTCTTTCAGGGGAGCCAAATACATAACCATGCTCCGTCCTTCCATTCTTGGTGATTTTTCAATCACGCTAATGTCACTAACACGTTTTGCAAAATCCAACAATACAACCCTGCCTTGATCGGTATAGGCCATTTCACGTCCTCTGAATCGTATTGCCACTTTTACACGACTACCTTGGTTCAAAAATTTAATACAATTTTTAACTTTTACATTGATATCATGTTCTTGAACACGAACCGACATACGAATTTCTTTAACCACGACAGTTTTTTGATTTTTCTTTGCTTCTTTGAGACGCTGGATTTCCTCATAGCGATATTTACCATAATCAAGAATCTTACAAACCGGTGGTTTGGCATTAGGTGAAACTTTCACTAAATCGAGATTTTTATCCTCCGCTAGTTGTACTGCTTCTCTCGTTTGCATTACACCTAGCATTTCACCTGTTTCGTCGATGACACGGACTTCACGATCCCGGATTTCGTTATTAATTTCGTGTTGAATTTTTTTGCTAATTTTACATTACCTCCATAAAAAAATTGCAGGTGGACACACTCCACCTGCAATTGAAATTTTTGTTCAATCAGATATTGACCTATTTCCATCAGAAATCAGGTGAGAAGTGTGAATCCTCTACTTTATTACTCATTTAGTATAATACAAAGCTCATGATATTGTCAAGTTATCTTTTTTTAATCCAATGAAATTTCTTTTGTTTTAATTTTTTCAATTAATTTTAATTTTAAATCATCAAGGCTGATTTCTTTAACCACACCCGAATCCCGAACACGTAGAGCTAGGTCGCCACCTTCACATTCCTTATCACCAACAACAAGCATATAGGGGATTTTATCCATTTGTGCTTCCCTGATCCGATAGCCAAGTTTCTCACCACGTTGATCGGTAGACGCTCGGATACCGATTGCTTTTAATTCATCAGCTATTTTTTGAGCAAATTCATTGTGGGCATCAGCAACGGGTATTACCATAACTTGAATTGGTGCCAGCCAGAGGGGGAACTTTCCAGCAAAATGTTCGATCAAAATCCCAAAAAAACGTTCAATACTACCTAAAATTGTCCGATGAACGATAACCGGCCGATGTTTTTCACCGTCGGAACCGATATAATTAAGATCAAAGCGTTCGGGCATCTGAAAATCCAATTGAATGGTTCCACATTGCCAAGTTCGCCCCAAACTATCCTCTAGATGAAAATCTATTTTAGGGCCATAAAAAGCCCCATCCCCCAGATTTAAACGGTAGTCAATTCCTTTTTTAACAAGGGCATTGCGAAGAGCTTCCGTCGCTCGATCCCACTCCTCATCACTACCCATGGCAGCTTCTGGTTTAGTCGATAACTCTACCTTGTATTTAAAAGCAAAAACTTTATAAATATCATCAGCTAACTCAATCACCTTAATCACTTCTTCTTCAATTTGATCGGGGGTCATAAAGATATGAGCATCATCCTGGGTAAAATTTCGAACCCGCATCAAGCCATGGAGAGCTCCATGGAGTTCATGACGATGAACCAAGCCAAGTTCACCCATTCGTAGGGGGAGATCACGATAAGAATGACCCTTTCTCTTATAAACAAGCATGCCACCGGGACAATTCATCGGTTTAATGGCGTAGGAGCTCCCATCTATTTCAGTAAAATACATATTCTCTTGATAATGATCCCAATGGCCTGATCGTTTCCACAAATCGGCATTAAGAATCGTTGGTGTTTTAATTTCCGAATAACCCCGTTTTTGGTGTTCTTCTCGCCAAAAATTTTCAAGTTCATTTCGGATAATCATGCCCTTAGGGTGAAAAAACGGAAAGCCTGGTCCTTCTTCCTGAAGTGAAAAAAGATCGAGTTCTTTTCCAAGTCGTCGGTGGTCTCTTTTTTTAGCTTCTTCTAAGCGATTTAAATACTCATCCAGCTGTGATTTCTTGGGAAAGGTGATCCCATAAATTCGCTGGAGCATCTTGTTTTTTTCATCTCCACGCCAATAAGCCCCTGCTAGACTCATTAGCTTAATAGCTTTAATGTTTTTATGATTCAAAAGGTGAGGCCCAGCACAAAGATCAGAAAATTCACCTTGGGCATAAAAGCTAATAATAGCATCCTCTGGAAGATTTTCAATTAATTCAACCTTGTAGATTTCTCCTTCATCCTTGACCTTTTTAAGAGCCTCATTCCGAGGCATTTCATAACGGGTAATTTCAAGATTTTCTTTTACAATTTTCTGCATTTCTTTTTGGATTTTTTCCATAATTTCAGGGGTAATAATCACATCCACATCGATATCGTAATAAAAACCATTATCAATGGCTGGTCCAATGGCAAGCTTTGCATCAGGATACAAGCGTTTGACCGCTTGGGCTAAGAGATGAGAACCAGAATGCCAAAAAGCATGTTGGCCACCCTCATCTTCAAATTTTAATAAATTCAGCTCAGAATCCTCTTTGATTGGTTCTCTAACATCAACTAATTGACCATTTAATTCCCCAGCGATAGTATTTCTAGCTAGTCCTGGACTAATATCTTTTGCAACCTCTATTACTGTGACCCCTGGTTGATAGCTTTTAATGGTGCCATCTTTTAATTTTACATCAATCATTATAATCTCCTTTTTAACACTTTATCTTTTTAAATACAAAAAATCCCTTTGTCTTATACAAAGGGACGAGTTAGCGCGGTTCCACCCAAATTAAATTAAATTTAAAAATTTAATTTCTCTCAAACTGGATAACGGCCAGATTCCGGATAACCCTAAGGATAACTTTCAGGCATCAGCTCCAAGGTGGTTTTTGATCAGAACTTTTTTAGGTATTTTCAGCGATAGACCTAATCTCTGTTTTCTTTATCTGACTACTTGTCCTTATCATTGCTATTAATATTACTAAATTATAATCTATTTTCATTTTTTTTTCAATGCCTTTAAGGATTATTAATTAAAATTAACTTATGAGACCTCTGCTTTGTTAGTAAAAGATAGGGTTGCTGATCTTTATTAAGCTGTGTTTTAATAAATTCTTCGGGATAAAAGACTTGGTAAAATTCGCAACTCAACTTGATAATCTTAATCTGAGGATATATTTTTTTAGGAGCCCAGTGGCTAAATTCTGATAAATATAGGTCCCGCTTTTTATCATCTTTTAAAAAATCGAATATCGCTTCTTTTGCCAGTGCTTGGACCTTGCAAAATCCCGGTTCTTTTAATCGATTATGATCATAGTAATCATAAACAAGGCAATCAAAGAGTAAACGAGCAAATGAAAAATTACAGTCATTTAAAAAATGATATAAATAGTTATATAAACTTTCTTTAGAAATACCAATATCGAAATAACCCTTTGCCCCCCACCATTTGGCAAAATTCTTGAAAAAAATAAAGGGATTGATCTTGTTTTTAGAAAAAAACAAGCGTTTAATTGTCGTTGAGAAAAACCCACTATTATAAAATCGATCCACTAATATCTCCATATCTTTTAATAAATAGAGTTCTTCGGCGGTAAGATAGGCATTTCTAATAATTTCATAGGGGGCAAAACTAGAAAATTCATAATCATGCTTGATTGCTTGATTTCTAATTTTTGTTCCCTTTAATCCTTTTAAAAAACCAAGCTGTAACATATCCGGCTGTAAAGCGACTACTTGATTAAAAGATTTTTCAAAAATTTCAAAATTTTCATAAGGTAAGCCAGCAATCAAATCGAGATGAATATGAATATTTTTTGCTTTTAATAGTTCTCTTACATGAGTTTTTGTTTTTTCAAAATTAATTGGTCGATCAATCGCTTTTAATGTTTTTTCACAGGTCGTCTGAACGCCAATTTCAAATTGAATCAAGCCTTTAGGGGCCTTAGAAAGACATTGAATCATTTCCGAAGAGATTTGATCCCCAGTCATTTCAAAATGAAAATTCGGTCGTAAATCTGACCCATAATTTTCTTTGGCTTTCTCAATAATATATTTAAAAATTCTAATCGCTCGTTTCGGCTGACAATTAAAGGTTCGATCTACCAGCTTCACCTGCTTGACACCAGCTTTAAAAAACACATCAATCTCCGCAAAAACTGTTTCCAGCGGTTTTAATAAAAGTTCTGTTTCTAGCGATGAAAGACAGTAAGAACAACGATAAGGACAGCCTCTAATTGTCTCATAATAAATGATCCGATTCTTAAGGGCTGATAACTCATCGATCCGATACGGTGAAGGAAAAGCAATGACTGAAAGATCATTAACTTGATTCATTTCTATTTTTTGATTAATAGATACTTTAGATGATTTTGAAAATTTTTCTTTTAGTTGATCCGAAAAATAAATTCCTTCGATAGCTATCAATCGATTTGCTTTTAAGGCATCCATCAATAATGGCAGTTTTAATTCACCACTTCCGGTCACAACACAATCGATAAAAGAATGTCGTTTAAGAAATTTTTCTGAGTCAAAACTGACTTCTGGCCCGCCTAAGATAATTAAGGCTTCCGGTCTTGCCCTTTTAAGTAGCTCCGTAATTTTTAAAATCAGGTCAATGTTCCAAATATAAGAAGAAAAACCATAGATTAGAGTTTTTGATTTAAGGAGATGGCTAATAATCCGATTAAGCGAATCATTGATTGACATCTCTAAAAATTCTACATCTAAATGATTTAATGTCTCTCTTAAATAACGAAGTGCCAAATTCGTATGGATGTATTTAGCATTAACGGCTACAAGTACTAGGTCTTTCATTTAAACCTCCGTTAATACCTTATACATTAAAACGAAAATAGGTAACATCGCCATCTTTCATAACATACTCTTTCCCTTCAATTCGAGTAATTCCTAATTCTCTCGCCTTTACTTCCGATCCAGCCTTAACTAATTGATCATAATCGGTAATTTCAGCTCGGATAAAGCCACGTTCAATATCGCTGTGAATTTTACCAGCAGCCTGTGGTGCTTTAGTGCCTTTGGTTACCGTCCAAGCTCTTACTTCTTGAGGACCAGCTGTTAAGAAGGTAATTAGTCCTAAAAGTTTATAACCGGCGGTAATCACTTGATCTAATCCCGATGCCTCTAAACCTAAATCGGCTAAAAATTCATTTTTCTCTTCATCATCTAATTGGGCAATTTCTTCTTCAATTTTTGCTGATATTTTAATAATATCCTTGTGTTCACCGGAATGATTATTTACGATTGTTTGACGCAAACGCTTGACCATTTCATTATCATCTAGCAAGTCATCTTCAGAAACATTGGCTATGTAAAGTACCGGTTTGGTTGAAATTAGCTCAAGACTTTCAATAAAACCCCAATCTTCAGACGAGAAATCCGATTCACTGGGCATTTTTCCTGCCTCTAAAATGTCATGAACCGCTTCCATAATTGCCATATTTGCTTTTTCTACTGGATTTGTTTTGGCTAATTTTTTGTTTTTTTCCATTCGTCGATCGAGCATTTCCATATCTGCGAAAATCAGCTCGAGGTTAATGACATCCAAATCATCGATGGGATCAATTTTTCCATCAACATGGACGACATTTTCATCTTCAAAACAACGGATAACATGAGCAATCGTATCCACTTCGCGAATATGTGATAAAAATTTATTCCCTAATCCTTCTCCCTTACTAGCTCCTTTAACAAGTCCGGCAATATCGACAAATTCGATCGTTGTAGGAAGTTTCTTTTTCGATTGATACATTTTTTCTAATACATCCAAGCGCCGATCGGGCACTGAAACAATGCCTACATTAGGATCGATGGTGCAAAAAGGATAATTAGCTGATTCCGCACCAGCTTTTGTTAGGGCATTAAAAATGGTGCTTTTTCCAACATTGGGTAAACCCACTATACCTATTTTCATTGAATACCTCTTTTAAAATAATTTAATTTCAATCTAAAACATTAAAAAGGTGGATTTTCCTGACCCCGAGGGACCAAGAAGTGCCACCATTTTCCTTGTTCAATGTTTAAACTAATAGCCTTGAGAAAACTGATCATATTTTTGCTCAATTTAAAATCTTTGGATAAATGACTAGCCTCTATAAAAATAAAGCTGTTTTTTCATTAGGCTTCTTGTTTTTTAATCGTATTTTCTTTCCATAAGGCTTCAAGGTCGTATCGCTCGCGTTCATCGGCCTGAAAAATATGAACAATGACATCGAAATAATCGATTAATATCCAACGGCTTTCTCGCCTTCCTTCAACTCCTTTAGGGAAAATATCCAGTTTTTTCGCCTCTAGTTCAATGTGGTCGGCAATTGCCTTGACCTGACGTTCTGAATTCCCACTGGCGATAACAAAATAGTTGGCAATGGTTGTCTTTTCAGTCACATCCATTAATACCGTATCAAAGCCATTTTTCTCTTCAATCCACGCACTTATTTGTTTAGCAAATTCTTCTGGTGTAATAGAAATCACTCCTTTATTTTATATTTTTTAAATTAAGAATCATATCATTTCGTGCCGAGACAGTGCATTTGTGCATCAGCCGTCCTTTTTTTATCAAATAACTTAGGGACTCATTTAAGGCTTCTAAAACGGCTTGATCAAGGTTGACACGAGCGATTTTTCTAAGCTTTTCCACTTTCGGGTAATGCCGGTTTGGTTCAATAAAATCAGCTAAATAAATAATTTTATCAAGCTGAGTCATTTTTTTTCGTCCCGTCGTATGATAGCGAATCGCATCAAGAATCATCTCATCATTAATAGCAAAATCACGTTTTGCAATAACGGCTCCAACTGGTCCATGGAGTAGCTGCGGTTCCTCTTGAAGGAGACGATCAATTTTTATTCCCTGGGCTTGACCTATCTTTAATAATTCTTGCCCTGATAATTCTTTGGCACAATCATGAAGCAGGGCCGCAACACTCGCCTGATCAACATTTACTTGATAGCGTTTGGCTAATTTTTTAGCAACCTCTAAGACCCCGATAGTATGAGTGTATCGTCTAGCATTAATATATTTTTTTAGCTTTTTTTTTATGTGGTCTTCAGTCATTATTTTTCTCTTTTTCCTCAGAATCAAAATAAAGTTCATGTTGGTAGATATAGGATTCTACCCTTTCAGGCACTAAATAACGAATTGAAAGCCCGTTTTTTATTCGTGTCCTTATATCAGAAGAAGCAATGTCTATTTCAATCATATATAGCTTATGAATTATAGCATTGTGACACTCTTTTAACTCATCAATACGCTCATTTAATTTTTCCTGAGAATAACCGGGACGAAAACTTGTGATAAATTGAACGCTTTTTAGGAGTTCTGGGGCATTTTTCCACATATTAATTTCGAACATTAAATCCCCACCAGCAATAAAATAAAAATCGCAATTGGGATATTTCTTTTTAATAGCCTTGATGGTATCAATAGTATAGGTAACTCCAGATTGATTAATTTCGTAAGTCGAGATATCAAAAGCATCATTACTTTTTATTGCTAATTCCACCATTGTTAAACGATCTTCTTTGGGAATTTCATCTTGTGATAATTTAAATGGATTATTACCAGTGGGAATAAAAAGAACTTTATCGAGTTGAAATTTATCTCTTGCTGATTCAGCTAGCAATAAATGCCCAATATGAATGGGATTAAAGCTTCCACCAAGTAGGCCAATTTTCTTTTTCATTTTCTTCCCTTTATTGAATGTTCTTTAAATCATCAATTAATTGATTTTTTTAAGACTACCCGATTTTTTCTTTACCCGTTTGTTCGGTTTTGTATTTTTCGATGGCACCATTATTTTTGTTCTCAACAAATTCTTTTTATATAAAATAAATTTATTGCCAATTATTGAAACGACTTCTG
>CAZJGM010000054.1:0-11587 GCA_964545675.1 uncultured Lachnospiraceae bacterium
TTTACTGTCGTTGTAATAATTCGTTTTGGTGCTGTAAATTCATCTTTTGCATATTGAAGACCAATCTTGCATCCGTAGCCCAAGACCTCTTCAATCTTTTTATTTGTATGCTTAACGGTCATTTGACACCCTTTTGGGCAACCAATACAGATTATTTCTTTTTCTTGCATTTTATTCACCTCCTTTTAGTCAGCCCGTTTTTTTTCAATTGAGATATCAATTGCTTGTGTCGATTCACTAATGAATTTCCGAGGCAAGTTAAAACTCACCATTGTTCCTGGTTCAACAATGGCTTTTGAAAGCTTTAATAATGTCTTATTGTCATTATCTTTAACCTTTAAATAAACATGTTCATCGGGGTTTTTAACCCGAAGGAAAAATTTTACAACTTTTTCTTTGTCATTTGATGTGCGAATATGTTGAGGAACAACATAGGTAATATTCTGATCATGGCTAATTAAAATATCTTTTCCCTCTGCCCGATATCTTTCTTTAATTAATTCAGCGGCCGCTTTACCAGCCATTTCTGCTTCTTCTGTAACATTATCAACCAAATCATGAACGTGTAGGACATTGCCGCAGGCGAATAACCATGGAATATTGGTCATCCGTTTTTCATCCACTACTGGACCTTTTGTGATTTGATCCATCTGACACCCTAGTTGATTTGATAATTCATTTTCTGGTATTAAACCAACCGAAAGTAAGAGTGTATCGCAAGAAACGTATTGTTCACTTTCCTTTATCGGTTTTAGATTTTTATCAACCTTCGCAATTGTCACCCCTTCTAAACGCTCTTTGCCATGAATTTCAACAATCGAATGGCTTAACAACAAGGGGATGCCAAAATCATCCAAACACTGGACTTTATTACGAATAAGACCCGTCGAATAAGGCATTAATTCAATAACCCCTTTAACATTGGCCCCTTCAAGCGTTAATCGCCTTGCCATAATTAAGCCAATATCACCAGAGCCTAAAATAACCACTTCTTTACCTGGTATATATCCCTCTAAATTAACATAGCTTTGAGCCGTACCAGCGGTCATAATCCCTGAAGGACGACTTCCCGGTATAGTAATGGCTCCCCTCGTCCGTTCTCGACAACCCATGGCTAAAATCAAGGCTTTACTGGTAATTTCAATCATTCCATCTTCTCGGTTAACGGCAATTGTTTTTTTATCATTTAAAATTTCTATTACCATGGTGCCGAGTTTTACATCAATATCCGACTCTTCTACCGCTTCAATAAAACGGCTGGCATATTCTGGTCCCGTCAATTCTTCTTTAAAGTAGTCTAAACCAAAGCCATTATGGATACATTGCTGAAGAATTCCCCCTAAATAAGGTGCCCGCTCGCAAATTAAAATCTTCTCGACCCCATTTTTTCGAGCTGTTAAAGCCGCCGCCAGTCCTGCTGGACCACCGCCAACAACGACTAGATCATAGGCTAATTTTTTCATCATCTAAGCCTCCTTCTTTTTGGGCTAATTCCTTACTTTTAGCTTTTAAAATAACAGACCCCGACCCTTTTTGAGTCACTTCTAAAGGCGAAATTCGAAGTTCTTCACTAAGAATCCCTAAAACCTTAGGGCCACAAAAACCACCCTGACAGCGTCCCATCCCCGCTCGGACACGCCGTTTAATGGCATCCATATTGGTTGCCGGAATCGGTCGATTAATGGCATCTTTTATTTCACCCTTGCTAATTGATTCACACCGGCAAATAATTTCGCCATAATCAGGATTTTTCTTAATAAATGTATCCCGTTCTTCATAAGATAAGTTAGCAAGTTCAACAGGTGTATTGCGCCCTTTTTGATAGTTGGCTTTTTTTGAAAAATCAAGTTCAACATCACTTTCTCGAACTAATGTTTCTACCTGGTCAGCAATCGCCGGTGCTGAGGTTAATCCCGGTGATTGGATACCGGCTACATTGATAAAACCATTAACGGTTTTAGCTGGCTCAATAATAAAATCTTCAGTGCTACTGGCTGCTCGTAAACCGGTAAAAGTAGTAATGACTTCCCCTGACCGTGGGAGTTCGGGAAATAAATGTGAAATCGTTTCCCGATAGATATGGTCAAGTGCCTCAGCTGTCGTTCGAACATCGGTTTTATCATCAATAACTTCTGCGTTTGATCCAGCTAATAAATTCCCATCGACCGTTGGCACAATAATCATTCCCTTTGATACCTTGGTCGGAGCCGAATAAATAGGATAAGTTAAGAGATTGCGCAATTTTTTATCGTAGAGAAAATATTGACCTTTTCGTGGTGTAATTTTAAAATCGATATCTTCAACCATTGCGGCAATTTGGTCTGCATATAAACCTGCTGCATTAATGACTAACTTTGCCTCGATATGGCCCTTATTCGTTTTTACACCCTTAACGCGTTTATCCTCAACAATTACATCAAGAACTTCTGTATCCAACAAGACCTTAGCCCCATTAATTACCGCATTTTCTGCTAAGGCAACGGTGTAGATAAAGGGATTAATAAGACCTGTTTCCGGTTCAAACAAACCATATTTTGCGTCTGGATTCAGATGTGGCTCCATTTGATGGAGTTCATCCTTGCTCAGAAGTCTCATGCCAGCAATCCCATTTTTTATCCCATTTTCCATGGTCTTTTTCATTTTTTCTAAGTCTGCTTCTTCAAATCCAACGGTAATCGAACCAATTGGTTTTATCAGATCAACATCCAAATCCTTACATAATTGTTTAATTTTTTTATTTGATTCTAGGACTAATTTCCCCTTTATCGTGCCACCATCAATGTTAAAGCCACTGTGAATCATTGCCGAGTTGGCCTTACTCGTTCCCATGCAAACATCACTTGCTTTTTCTACTAAAATAATATCCAGATTATACTGGGCAAGTTGATGAGCAATAGAAGCCCCTATTACACCGCCACCAATGATTAAAATATCCGTTTTCATGGTGTCACCTCCATTTGTTTTTGTTTGACTAGGATACGTTTACATCGTACTTAAAGGTACCCTAGTCGAAAATCATTAATCTTAAACTCTATCGATCGTTGGCCCAGCAGAGATTAGCCCGAATTGCTCGTTGCCAGCCACTATAAAGCTCATCTCGAAATGCCGGATCCATCTTTGGCTTAAAGACACACTCAACGGTTCTTTTTTGAACAATTTCATCTTGGTCTTTCCAAAAACTAACGGCTAAACCAGCTAAATATGCCGCCCCTGCTGCTGTTGTTTCAGTATTATCCGGTCGTTCAATATCGACATTTGTGATATCGGCGGTAAATTGCATCAATAAATTATTTTTACAGGCTCCTCCATCAACTTTAAGGATCGTCAAAGGCTCACCTAAATCTTCAGAGAAAGCATCGTACATGTCACGGGTTTGATAGCCAAGCGACTCTAGGACCGAGCGGATTACATTGTTTTTCGTTGTGTCTCTTTCAATTCCAACAAGTGATGCTCTAGCATAAGAATTCCAATAAGGGGCACATAGGCCAGTAAAAGCCGGAATAAAGTAAACACCACAATTGCTTTTTTTAGTTTTAAGAGCAAAATATTCAGAGTCTGGTGATTCATCCAGTAAGCCCATTTCATCTCGCAACCACTGAATGGCTGATCCTGCTGAGAAAGCAACGGCTTCTAATAAATATTCAACTTTTCCATTAAGACCCCAACCAATCGTTGTCGTCAAGCCATTATTTGATAAAAATGGTTTGTCGCCAATATTTACAGTCATTACACCAGCCGTTCCATAAGTGAACTTTGCCATTCCTTTTTCAAAACAACATTGGCCAAAAGTCGCCGATTGTTGGTCACCTGCAACCCCTGTAATTGGTATTTGGCGTTTGAAAATTTTCGCCGTTTTACCAAATAAGCCACTGCTATCTTGTACTTTAGGTAACATACTTGCTGGCACATCAAGAAGCTTTAATAAGTCTTCGTCCCATTTCAAGTCATTAATATTGAACAATAATGTTCTTGAAGCATTACTATAATCGGTTGCGTGTGTTTTCCCACCTGTTAATTTCCAGATAATCCAAGCATCGACATTGCCAAAGAGAAGATCGCCCTTTTCAGCTTTTTCTCTAGCCCCTTCAACATTATCAAGGATCCATTTAATTTTTGTTCCAGAGAAATAAGAGTCGATCATCAACCCCGTTTTATTTCGAACGATATCTTCAATTTTAGGATCATCGGCCTTTAATTGATCACAGAATTCTGCCGTTCGACGATCTTGCCAAACGATTGCATTATAAACCGGTTCCCCAGTATTTTTGTCCCACACAATTGAGGTTTCACGTTGGTTGGTAACACCAATTGCAACAATTTCTTCTTCTTTAATATTGCCTTTTTTCATCGCCTTTTCAATCACTTCACCAGTAACTGCCCACATTTCCATGGGATCTTGCTCTACCCACCCGGAATCTGGATAAAACTGTCCAAATTCTTTTGCAAAAACACTGACAATATCAGCATTTTTATTAAAGAAAATTGCTCGAATGCTTGTCGTTCCCTGATCAATACTTAAGATATACTCTTTCATTTTTTTACCACCTTTTTTTTATTAAAAAATGTATTCCTACATCTTTTTTCTTAATCGTTTACTTAATATAAAATCATATCGGTTAATTCATCTATCGTTAAACAAGGAATTACTTCATTTATATCAATATAAGCCATTACTTCTTTTAGGATTGATTCTTTTAAAAAATTACCCGTTAGGATTTTTTCCAGTTGACTAATTTTCTTTTGGTCGGGGAAATCACCCCTTAGCTTAATAAAATCAATCACTCCTTGGCTAGATGCTTTTATTGAAAAGGCAATGGTCCCTCCGCTAAAGGTGCGTTTTTTCTCAACTTCAAAACGAGGGGTTTTTCCATAATTCCATTCCCAAGTCAAGTATTTTGTCTTTCGAAGGTCATTAATTTTTTTGATATCTTCTTGCCTTAAATCCAAAGCTTTTGCTTCTTTCCCTTTTATTAAATTTTTTAATAATTGTTTTCTAAAGACTTCAAGGCTAAGCTTTTTTGCTAGGTGTTGGCTAATATTGGTAACCGGACTGGCCACTGATTTGACACCCTTGGCCTGAATTTTATCAGCTTTACAGGCCAGTATCGTTTGAACTAAGGCTAGGTCAGAGTCAAATAAAAGTGTCCCATGGTGAAGCATCCGGCCATTTCGAATTGTTTGAGCCGTTCCGGAAATTTTTTTTCCATCAATGACAAGATCCCTTCGGTCATTACATGCTGCCTTTACGCCAACTTGGTCAAGGGTATCGAGAATAGGCAGAGCAAACTGTGAAAAATCAATTTCTTTGCCTTTTTCACAGTCGCTGATAAAGGAATAATTTATATTTCCTAAGTCATGGAAAACTGCTCCCCCTCCGGTCATCCGTCTTAAAATGTTAGTCTTCATTTTCCTAACTAGGTCGCTATTAATTTCTTTAAGGGGATTCTGGTTACGGCCAATGACGACTGTATTTTTATTTTGCCAAAGCATCAAAAAGGATTGCCCTAAGGTCTTATGAGAAAAAATATATTCTTCCAAAGCTAAGTTATAATAAGGATCAGTTGAAAAGTTTTCATAATAAATCATTATTCTTCACCCAAACTTTAAGCTTTCTTTATTGATCATTTTTACTGTCATTTAAACTAGCTAATTATATATGAATCGCCTGGCCAATAATAGCATGGGCTGCCTCCATAATGGCTTCTGATACCGTCGGATGGGGATGGACTACTTGGGCAATTTCATCGGCTGTAAATTCCAGATCAATATAGGCTGTCGCTGCCGTAATTAACTCCGTTACATGAGCCCCAACAAGATGGACCCCTAAAATTTCATTATACTTTGTATCGGCAATAATTTTTACAAAACCACTTGTCTCATTCATTGCCACTGATTTACCATTGGCTAGCAAAGGAAAGCTCCCAACTTTTACATCATAGCCTTGGTCTTTTGCCTGTTCTTCTGTTAGACCAACACTGGCCACCTCAGGATAACTATAAGTACACCTTGGCATATTAGCGTAATTAAAGGTCTTAACTGGTTTTCCAATTATGGCATGAACAGCTGCTAGGGCTTGTGCTGAAGCAACATGGGCTAGAGCTAACTTTCCCGTCACATCACCAATGGCATAAACTGTTGGACAGGTAGTTAGAAGGTCTTCATTTACTTGAACAAAACCTGATTCTGTCAATTTAATTCCGGCTGTTTCCAAACCAATGTTTGACACATTTGGCCGTACTCCTGCTGAAATAAGCAATTTTGAACAAGATATTTTTTCGGTTTTTCCCCCACTCTCAAGATCAAGTTCAATGTCATTGCCTTTTTCACTTATCTTATTTACTTTACTATTTGTTAATGTTTTAATGCCCCGTTTTTTAAAGGCTCTTTCCATTTCATTTGATACATCTTTGTCTTCATTAGGCAACAGTCTCGGCAACATTTCGATTAAGGTAATATCGGCTCCATAACTTGACCAAATGCTGGCAAACTCCATTCCAATTGCCCCGGCACCGACAATGGCAAATTTTTCACCAGTCTTTAGCTGTGTTAATTCTAGTGCTTCCCTTGATGTCATAATATTGGGATTGGAATAATCAAAACTAGGAATTTTAAAGGCGTGGGCACCGGTTGCTAAAATAATATGATCGGCTTTAAAAACTTCTCCCGACGGCCTAACCTTCACAGTTGTTCCATCTAAAAGGCTAGCCTCCCCTTTTATAAGCTTTATCTTGTTTTTTTTCATCAGGCCTGTAACACCTGATGTCAATTTTTGACTAACGTCTCTGCTGCGCTTTTGGGCTAGCGAATAGTCAGCTTTAATTGCACTTGCATTAATGGCAATTCCATATTGATTGGCTTCTTTTACCATTTCGAGGACTTCTGCATTTTTAACTAGGGCCTTTGTCGGAATACAACCCCAATTAAGACAAACACCGCCAAGCTCTGCTTTTTCAACCAGTGCCGTATTAAGACCTTGCTGGGCCGCATAGATAGCCGCCACATAACCACCCGGACCGCCACCAATCACAATTAGATCAAATTTATTCATACTCTATCTCCTGTTCCTTAGCCTGGGATAGATAAAAGCTCCCAGGCTTTAAGAATCACCTTTTTACATCAAAATTTTCATTGGATCTTCCAAGAGTTTTCCAATATAAACAACAAAATCCGACGCATAAGCCCCATCAACAATACGATGATCAAAACTTAGGGTAATATTCATCATCGGGCGGATAGTAATTTCATCATCAACCACAACCGGTGTTTTGATCGTTGTACTAACCGCAAGAATTCCACATTCTGGCGGATTAATAATGGCTCGGAAGTTTGATACTCCCTTTGACCCTAGGTTACTAATTGTAAAGGTTCCACCCGATAAATCACCAGAGATATTTCTTTGTTCAATTGTTCGATTGACCACTGCTTTAAATTCTCTTGATAAATCAACAACCCCTTTGGCAACTACATCTTTAAGAACTGGGACCAACAGGCCTCTATCCGTATTAACTGCGATTCCAATATTAACATCCTTCATCTCTACTATTTCACTACCATCTGAAGCTAGTTGTGAATTCATCTGCGGATATTGTTGAATTGCTCGCGCACAAGCTTTTGCAATTAATTCATTCATTCCAACTTTTATATCAGCCGTTTCATTGATACCTTTACGCCAAGCAATCGTTTTTGTCATATCAACGGCTACAGTTAGGGCTGCCCAAGGTTTAGAAACAACACTTTCAGTTAACCGATCACCAATTGTTTTACGCATGCCAGAATAAGACCTTGTCTCTTTAATTCCAGAACTAGGACTTGCTACTACAGGTGGTGCTTGGACTTTTTTAGCAAGACTGGCTTCTTTTTCATAAGCAAGGATGTCAGACTTTGTAATGCGAACACCCCTATAACTTACATCTGCTAAATTAATTCCTTTATCCTTTGCCATTTTTTTAGCTAAGGGAGAAACTGGAATTCGACCACTTACTTCTTGGTCGCTTGCTTGAGTCACTTGGACTGGCTCTTCACTTGCTTTAAGCTCTGTTTTTGTCTTAGTCTCAGGCTCTTCTTTGCCTTCTATCTGGGCCATAAGATCATCAATATTTTCACCAGCTGTTCCGACAATGGCTAAGGGTTTATGGCATTCGACATTATCTCCAACCTCAGCAATAATCTTTAAAACAGTTCCCGTTTGGTCGGCAGGGATATCCTGGACATCTTTATCTGTTTCTGCTGCCAATGCCATTTCACCAAATTTTACTTGGTCTCCTTCACTAACAAACCATTCGGTGACGGTTCCATCGGTCATATTCACACCGATTTTTGGCATATTCATTATTTTTGCCATAATAAACACTCCTTCACAATTTATTCAAATGTTTTACGTACCGCTGCCATAATATCTTCTTTTTTAGGTGTACACATCGCTTCTAAGGTCTCATTATAGGCAACTGGCGAATTTTTACTGCCTACTCGTCCAGGAGGTGCATCAAGTAAATCAAATCCACGATCAATAATCTCTCCGACAATTTCACCGGCAATCGACCCTCGAAGGGGTGCTTCGGTTACCACAACCACGCGACTTGTTTTTTTGATGGAATCCATAACTGTTTCATAGTCTAGGGGCAGTAAAGATCGTAGATCGATGACTTCACAACTAATCCCCTCTTTTTCCAACTCCTTAGCTGCTTCTTCAGCCAAGTAAGTCATATAAGAATAAGCAACAATAGTGCAATCCGTTCCGGTTTTTCTGATATTGGCTTTTCCAATTGGAATTAAATATTCACCATCAGGAACCTCACCTTTGATTGAGTAGTTTCGCTTGTGTTCAAAACACATAACCGGGCCATTATCACGAATAGCCGATTTTAAAAGCCCTTTCATATCGTAAGGGGTAGATGGTGCGATAACTTTTAGGCCCGGCACATGAACAAACCAATTTTCATTATTTTGTGAATGCTGAGCAGCGACCCCGCCACCAACCCCAAAAGGGGCTCTGATTACGACCGGCACATTGGCCTGGCCACCAAACATATACGATGTTTTTGCGGCTGTATTAACAATATTATCCATTGGTAGGGTAAGCCAATCGGCATAAAGAATTTCAACGATCGGTCGCATGCCAGCAATAGCTGCCCCAATGCCTAGTCCTGTAAAGGCAGCTTCAGAAATAGGGGTATCAATAACCCGCTTTTCACCAAATTCTGCCATCAGACCTTTTGTAATTCCAAAGGGATTTCCCCTAAGACCGACATCGCAACCCATAATAAAAACATCATCATCTTTGAGCATTTCTTCTCGTATTGCCTGAGTAATCGATTCTCTAAGTGTAATAATTGACATAATCTATTCTCCTAATCTCTTTTTTTGTCTCTGACTACCATATCGTATTATTTAATAATTTCACCATCGGTATAAATATAATCATAGAAGGTATCTGGAGATGGCTCATGGCATTGGGTGTCGGCATATTCAATAGCTGCTTCGACTTCTTTTGTGGCTTCAGCTTCAATTGCCTCTAGTTCTTCGATCGTTGCAATTTTATTTTCAACCATAAATCGACCCATTCGTCTAATTGGTTCGATTTCCCAGTACTTATCACATACTGTCATATCCCGGTACCAGCTATCATCAGTTGCATGATGGCCAAGCATACGCATGGTTTTGGCTTCAATAAAGGTCGGCCCTTCTCCATTTCTGGCACGTTCAATGGCTGTTTTAGCCGTGTCCCATACCTGGTATATATTGTATCCATCAACCCGACAGCTAGGAATTCCAAAGCCTGTTCCTCGTTTGTAAAGATCCGGTTCCCCAGTAATTCGTTGGTAATCCGTTGCAATTGCCCATTGATTATTTTCACAAACAAAAACAACTGGCAACTTCCAAGCTGCCGCCATATTCATTGATTCTGAGATTGAACCAGCATTAGCTCCACCATCACCAAAGAAGACGACCGTTACATCATCCGTCCCTTTAATCCAGCTTTTAAGGGCACTGCCAACGGCTGGTGCTACGGCCGCACCAACAATACCTGATGCACCCAACATCCCGATGCTCATATCGGTAATATGCATAGATCCGCCACGCCCTTTGTTGTAGCCTTCGACTTTACCAAAAAGCTCGGCCATCATCTTATTGAGATCGCCACCCTTTGCAATTAAATGGCCGTGGCCACGATGGGTCGAACCGACATAATCCTCTTTTCTTAATTGAGAAATAATGCCCGTCCCAATCGCCTCCTCGGTAATATATGGATGGTAATAACCATGAACTTTATTCGCCATCCAAAGAGGTTTTACCTCTTCTTCAAACTTACGCATAACGCACATAAGGCGATACATTCTAAGTTGTTCCTCGCGGTCTAGCCCTTCTGGAATGTACATTTCTGAATAAGCATCAAATTCTATTTTTAATTGTTCAATACATTTTGAATGATCCATGTTTGCTCTCCTTCTATTTTAACTCTGTACTATCTATTTTCATTTATCCTTCGATTGATTAATTTTTATTGGTCTAGCCACAATCGAAGATTTTATTTCTTTTATTTTTCACCAGCAGCAGCATTCATAAAGCGTCGCTGATAAGATATAACTTGATTTGTCGAAGTAAATCGCGCTAAATAGTTGGGTTCGGCGGTGATAACAACCCGGTGTACCAAATCTTCGAATTCTTTTTCAACCATTAATTTATCAATATCCGGATAATTAAGGGCCCCTTCCATACTACAGATAATTAATCGACTATCGTCTAGGTTTGTGTTTTTAAATTGTCTTAGGGTATGTCTAGCACTATCAAGTCCGTCTGATCCTTCCTCATCATAGTAACGTCGATATTTGAGATTATCTTCTGCTATTTTTTTAATCATAAGCAAATCGGTTTGGGCTTGATCTGGGCTTAAGTAATCTTGAGCTAGGAACATATTGCGGATTTCTTCGATATAACGTGAATCACCGCTAATACCATATTTTTCCAGGTTCTGAGCCATCAATTGTGTTTGCATCAAACGATGGCGGAGAAAGACATTGACAAAATAAGGTCTTGCTTGCAAAGCCATTGCTGTTTGGTAAGGCTCAAACATTAAGGTAAAGTTAACGCGGTAGTCATTATCTTTAAGCATCAATGCTAGGTTATGGCCTCTTAAAGCACTTTCCGTTGTCACATCAGCAAAAGACTTATCAAGTTTTTTATCGCCAGTGAGTAATTGTGATACATTATCTTTAGTTACTGGTCCAGTATGTGGAACTTTAATAACAACGCGATACTCAGAAAGCATTTCTCTAAATTTTGCTGCTTCTTCCAAGATCTCTGTATCTGATTTACCAAATGGATCATTTAGCTCAACGCTAATATCGGTACCTGGTCCAACGATTCGACCAATTTCTTCCATCACCTCATCACGAGTCTTAAAGCAATTGCCGACGTTCGCTTCAGGATTGTTAATAAACAAATCATAGATAATACCCGGGTTACAAGTTAAGTTTGAGATCATTCGGCTAATCGGTTTGACTTCATAAGGGTTAGCTGAGTCGGCTGAAAAAAGAACGTTAGTCGGCCGTTTCTGACCATTTTTATCATAGGAGATGTCGCGAACAAG
>CAZJGM010000055.1:0-11303 GCA_964545675.1 uncultured Lachnospiraceae bacterium
ATTTATAATTGTTCCACCTTTTTTAGTTTTCTCTGATTGACCTGCCGGTTTTTTTTGCTCGATCGGTTTTTCTGAGTATTTTTTCTTATCAAATTTACTTTCAAATTCCTCAATCTGCTGATCCGTCAGCGCACTCATATGGTTTTTTACGGGAATATTATATTCATTTAAAATTTTTACGAATTCTTTACTGGCAATATCATGTTTTTTTGCTAAATCGTATACTCTTAATTTTGACATATTATTCCTCCCTTCTTTTATTTTATCTTCATCATTATCTCCAAAATCTCTTCTTGTATTTTTTGCCCAACTTCCGCCTCTACCTTCCGTTTAAATACACGCTCTAAATGATTCTTTTTAGCAAATGTATTTAGACACTCTTGAGACTGACAGATATAGGCACCACGCCCATTTTTCTTACCGGTCGGATCAAAAGAAATCTGTCCTGATTTATCAGCTACAATTCGCAACAAATCACGCTTATCAAATTTTTCTTGACAAATCACACAGGTTCTCTGAGGAATTTTTTTCATCTTAACCTCCCCCAAATTATAATCAAATAATTATACCATAATTGCTTTAATCTTTTCTTTTATCTATCTTCTATTTCAAGTTCATCTTCAAGTTTATCTTCTATTTCAAGTTCATCCTCTATTGCTCTTAAAATATCATCACTATCGTCTGTCATCAGCTGGTCATCTTTATTTTCCTCAAGATTAAGGGCATCTAAAACATCGTCTAAAGAATTTCTTGCTGGCATTTCCATGGTATCAAAAGTCGTCTTACTCTTGATGTCAATTTTCCAACCGGTCAATTTAGCCGCTAAACGGACATTTTGACCTTCTTTACCAATTGCCAGTGATAATTGGTAATCATCGACAATGGCAATGGCTGTTTTATCATCTTTATTCGGGATAATCTTTAGCACCTTGGCCGGGCTAAGAGCATTTGCTAAGTACTCTTCAACATCATCACTATACTTGATAACATCGATTTTTTCGCCTCTCAATTCATCAATAATTCCTTGGACACGCATTCCCTTTTGACCAACGCAAGCCCCTACCGGGTCAACTTCTTCATTGTTAGCTTTTACAGCTATCTTTGTTCGTGAACCTGCCTCTCTTGAAATTGAGACAATATCAACAATTCCTTCATATATTTCCGGTACTTCTGATTCAAATAATCGTTTGACGAGACCTGGGTGGGTTCGTGATACATTGACTTGTGGGCCTTTTGTGGTTTTTTTTACCTGAAGCACGTAAACCTTTAGTCGCTTATTGGCAATATACTCTTCCCCTGGCACTTGCTCTGATGGAAGCATACTTGCCTCAAGCTTACCAACGTCAACATTGACAACACCCTTTTCGGTCCGCTTAATAATGCCCGTTAGAACTTCATCTTGTTTTTCTAAAAAATCGTTAAAAATAATATTTCTTTCCGCTTCCTTAATTCGTTGAATAATTAATTGTTTGGCATTTTGGGCCGCAATCCGACCAAAATCTTTAGGGCATACTTCTTTACGGTAAACATCGCCAATTTCAAAATTAGGCTCAAATTCTCTGGCTTTATCGAGTGAAATTTGATGTTGGTCATTTTCCGGCAACTCAACCACTTCTTTCATGGCAAAAACTTTAATATCGCCCGATTCACGATTGATATTTATTTCAACATTTTGCGAGCTACCGTAATTTTTTTTATAGGCAGTGGCAATGGCTGCTTCGATTGCTTGAATTAACTCTTCTTTTTCAATTGATTTTTCTTCTTGAATGAGATCGAGAGCTCTTATAAAATCTGGGTTCATTTTTTACTCACCTTCCTCTTTGCTTTCAGGACGAGATTTAAAATTGATCTCATCGATTTTATTTGCTTTTGCAATTTTTGTTCTATCTAGTTCAAGAATTTTCCCATTTTCGAGTTCAAGAGACAAATAATCGCCGTTAAAACTTAAAAGAATTCCTTCAAAAACTTTATCCCCATCAATCGGGGCAAATAAATTAACGTTAATTTTCTGATTAATATTTGCCAAATAATGACTGTCTTTCTTTAACGGGCGATCAATCCCTGGTGATGATACTTCGAGTAGATAACTTTGCTCAATTGGGTCTGCTTCATCAAGCACAGTTGAAATAAAACGACTGACCTTCTCACAATCATTTAAAGAAATACCTTTTTCTGAATCAATAAATAAAACGAGTATCCAATTTTTCCCTTTTTTTTCAAAGCTTAAATCATAAAGTTCGTAGCCAATCTCTTGAATTTTTGGACTTAATAGTGTTTCTAGAACACTTTCTTTTGATTTTTTTTTCATAATATTCTCCAAAACCTTTTGCTTTTATTTATAGCTAAAAAATAGATAAGAGTGGGTCACCCCACTCTTAGTGAAATTAAATTATTAGTTCAAATCCTAAACTTCCAAAATCTCATCTTCCTTTTCTTTGAGGACAACGTCGACTTGGTCTACTTGGGCATCAGTGATTTTTTGGATATCTTTTTCGCCTTGTTTCAATTCATCTTCACTAATCAGGCCTTCTTTTTCACTATCTTTCATTTCTTGAATGGCATTTCTTCTAATATTGCGAATGGCGATTTTACATTCTTCACCATATTTTTTGACCAGTTTGACAAGATCTTTTCGGCGTTCTTCGGTTAATTGAGGGATAATTAAACGAATCATTTTACCATCATTTGATGGATTAAATCCAAGATCAGCCTTTAAGATACCGCGTTCAATCGCTTGAATAGCCGATACATCATAAGGCTGAATGGTGATCATCCTTGGCTCAGGCACACTCACATTAGCTAATTGATTAAGTGGTGTTTCTGTTCCATAATATTCAACCACTACCCGATCAAGCATTCTAGGGTTAGCACGTCCGGCTCTTAAGACCGCAAGGGATTCATGCAAGCTGTTAATCGCTTTATCCATCTTCTCATTTGCTTTTTTCTCAACATTTTTAATCATTTTCTAAGCCTCCTGAATAATTGTTCCAATTTTTTCACCCATGATCGCCCGCAAAATATTTTTAGGCTCATTTAATCCAAATACAAGAATTGGTATGTGGTTGTCCATGCACAAGGATGTTGCTGTCGAATCCATTACCTTTAGACCCTTATTTAAGACATCAATATAGGTTAACTCTAAATATTTTTTCGCATCAGGATTAAGCAATGGATCGGAATCATAAACGGCATCAATGTTTTTGGCTAATAAAATGATTTCAGCATCAATTTCAGCGGCTCGTAGTGCTGCTGTTGTATCAGTTGTGAAAAAAGGATTTCCCGTTCCTGAAGCAAAGATGACAATTCTTCTTTTCTCTAGATGTCGAATCGCCTTTCGCCGAATATAAGGTTCGGCAATCTGCTTCATCTCAATCGCCGTTTGAACCCGAACGGGTACCCCCATATCTTCTAATACATCCTGAAGGCCAAGGGCATTGATAACCGTTGCTAACATCCCCATATAATCAGCCGTTGATTTATCCATTCCTTCACTGCTTCGTCCCCGCCAAAAGTTTCCACCACCAACAACAATAGCAATCTCAACCCCTAAATCAAAAATCTCTTTAATTTGCCGACAAATTTTTTCAACAGTCGGGGTATCAATGCCACGATGATCTTCCCCTGAAAGTGCTTCTCCACTGAGTTTAATAATAACGCGTTTATATTTCGGTTCCAAAAAATCCCCCCTATCTCTTTTTTTATTATATCTTAATTACATCTTTTTGACAATCAAAAGGATCTTAAAAAAAGAACACAATTGTGTTCTTTTTAAGTGTCTTAGCTCTTTATCTGTCTTGCTACTTCTTCAGCAAAATTTTAGTCTTTTTTGGCTAATATTTCACCAATTCCATACCGAACAAATCGCCGGATTTTAACATTTTCACCAATGGTCATAATCTGCTCTTTAAGCAAATCGCCTACTGTTATATCAGGGTTTTTAACAAACGGCTGTTCCATCAAGCAAATCTCTTTATAATACTTGCTAATACGTCCTTCGACCATTCTATCAACAATTTTTTCTGGTTTTCCCTCGTTAAGAGCCTGATTTCGCAAAATTTCTTTTTCTTTGTCAATTTCAGCTGCTGGTACTTCTTCTTTTGTAATATAAAGAGGATTAGTTGCTGCTATATGCATGGCAATGTCTCGAACAAAATTTTTGAAACCATCATTTTTAGCAACAAAATCAGTTTCACAATTCACTTCGACAAGGACACCAATTTTCCCACCCATGTGAATATAGGAATCAACAATTCCTTCAGCAGCAATCCGTCCAGCTTTTTTATTTGTATCTGATAATCCCTTTTCTCTTAAAAAAGCAATCGCCTCTTCAATATTTCCCTTTTTTTCTACTAATGCCCGTTTGCAATCCATCATACCGGCACCAGTCTTCTGTCGTAATTCCTTAACTAATTTAGCGTCCACGTTTTTCCTCCAAGATTATTATTCGACCACAATCGTCTCTTCTGTTTTATTTTCTTCTTTGACTTCTGCTTTATTTTCTGCTTTGTCTTCTGCTTTAACTTCTGCTTTATTTTCTAATGTATCTTTTACTTTATTTTCAGCTTTAACTTCAATGATATTTCCTGCTTTATCTTCCGCTGTAGTTTCTGCTTTGTCTTCAGCCTTCACTTCGATGATATTTCCTGCTTTACTATCGACTTTTGAAGCTTCTGCAGCAGATGGTTTAGCTTCTTCAACGATTTCTTCAGTCTGTTCACCCTGACGTCCTTCGATGATCGCATCTGAGATAACTGAGAGAATTAAAGCAACTGCTCGAATCGCATCGTCATTTCCTGGAATAATATAATCAATTTCATCTGGATCGCAATTTGTATCAACAATCCCAATGATTGGAATTCCTAATTTCTTTGCTTCAGCAATGGCAATCCGTTCTTTTTTTGTATCAATAACGAAAATTGCCCCAGGAATACCATTCATATCCTTAATCCCACCTAAAAATTTACGCAAACGATCACGTTGTCTTTTTAAACGGATGACTTCTTTTTTAGGTAAGAGATCAAAGGTCCCATCTTCTTCCATCGCTTCAAGTTCATTTAATTTATCAATTCGCTTGCTGATTGTCTCAAAATTTGTTAAGGTTCCACCTAACCAACGATGGTTAACACAAAAACTACCACTTCGTTTTGCTTCTTTTTCAATACTGGTTTGAGCTTGTTTTTTTGTTCCGACAAAGAGAATCTCTTCGCCATTTTCGGCTAATTCTTTAACAAAATTATAAGCTTTTTCAATGCGCTTAACCGTCTGTTGCAAATCAATGATATAAATACCATTTCTTTCAGTAAAAATATATGGTGCCATTTTGGGATTCCACCGTCTTGTTTGATGGCCAAAATGCACCCCCGCTTCTAATAATTGTTTCATTGAAACACATGCCATTTCTTAATACCTCCTTGGTTTTTATTCCTCCATCCCTTTCATCGATCACGTCAAACCGTTGCCGGCACCTTTTCGTTTCTCAAGGAATGTGTGTAATACATACTAAATTAATATAACACATTTCTTCTTTGATTGCAAGATTTTATTACAATAAAAAGTGGTCATAGTTTTGTTTATAATCATCAAGTTTAAATTGATTTTTAATATAATTCACATCGATTATAAATTCTTCTTGTTCATAATCTGATGCATAATAAGAAATTTCCTCGAGCAGTTTTTCCATTACCGTATGGAGTCGTCTTGCCCCTATATTTTCTCCCACCTGATTTTTAAGAAAGGCAATTTCGGCAATGGTTGCTAACGTTTCTTCTGCAAAAATTAGGTCAATCCCTTCTGTTTTAATCAGGGCTTGATATTGTTTGATCACTGAATTATCAGTACTTTTAAGAATTTCTAAAAAATCATCCTGCGTTAAACTATCCAAGCTAACAGTGATCGGAAAACGACCTTGAAGCTCTGGAATCATATCCTCAACCTTAGCAATATGAAAAGCACCGGCCCCAATAAATAAAATATAATCCGTTTGAATTGGACCATATTTGGTATTAACTGTCGACCCTTCAACAATCGGCAAGATGTCCCGTTGGACACCTTCTCTTGAAACATCTGGCCCTTGAGAGCGGCCACCACCGCCAACAATTTTATCAATTTCATCGATAAAAATAATCCCATTTTGCTCTGCTTCACGGAGGCCAATTTCTTTAACAGCATCCATATCAATCAGTTTTTCGGCTTCCTGATTAATTAAAATTTTCCTAGCTTCCTTAATTGGTAAATTCTTTTTCTTTTTTTTAGAAGGTAAAAAATCGCCGAGGATATCACTCATACTAAACATCATATCATCACCACCCATACCGGGCATGATTCCAATTGCTTTTGATCCATCGTCATCAACTTCTATTTCAATGATCTCATCTTCTAATTTCCCATCGAGTAAATCTTGCAATACTGCTGCTCTTTTTTCTTTTGCCGTCAATTCTTTTTCCAAATTTTCTTCTTTGTCTTCTTGAGCTGGTGCTGCTTTTTGACTGGGCTTCATAAACATATCAAAGGGTGTTTTAAGTGTTTCTTTTATATCTTTTCTGGGTACGAGAATCGTTGAGATAATGACATTTACATTCTTCTTAGCTTCGGCGTAAACTTCTCTCATTTTCTCTTGTTGGACATTGCGAATCGAAGTTGTCACTAGATCACGAACCATTGATTCAACATCACGGCCGACATAGCCAACTTCAGTAAATTTAGTCGCTTCCACTTTAATAAAAGGTGCTTTGACAAGCTTGGCCACTCGCCTAGCAATCTCTGTCTTACCAACCCCCGTTGGTCCCATTAAGATAATATTTTTTGGTGTAAACTCTTCTTTAAGCTCATCTGCCAATAAGTTTCGTCGGTAGCGATTACGAAGAGCTACGGCTACGGCTTTTTTTGCTTGGTTCTGGCCGATAATAAAGCGATTTAATTCTTTGACTATTTCTTTCGGTGTTAAATCTTTCATTTTGCCACCTCCTCAAGTACTTTGACCGTAATATGATCATTAGTGTAAACACAAATATTTGAAGCAATTTCTAATGATTTTCGGACAATTTCTTTGGCCGTTAAGTCAGGATGTTCTTTAAAGGCCCGGGCTGCGGCTAGGGCATAATTTCCTCCCGAACCAATAGCAACTATCTCATCATCCGGTTCAATCACTTCCCCATTGCCCGAAATAACAAGGGTATTATCATGGTCCATAACGATCAAAAGGGCATCTAGCTTTCGAAGCATCTTATCTGTTCGCCATTCTTTGGCCAATTCAATGGCCGCTCGTTTCAAATTTCCATCATAGGCTTCAATTTTTTGCTCAAATTTTTCAGTTAGGGTAAAGGCGTCCGCAACGGATCCGGCAAAACCTGCCAAGATCTGATCTTTAAAAATCTTTCTAATTTTCACGGCATTATTTTTCATAATAGTACTCTCGCCAAACGTTACCTGTCCATCTCCCGCAATGGCAACTTGACCATTATGTCGGATCCCAATTATTGTCGTTGCATGAAACATCATTCGATCTCACTTTCATCTTTTTATTTTTTAAATTTTCTAATTTTTATTCATTTGTTGCTTTAATAAAACCGCAATCTTTTTTATCGCAGTATATTTTCTTTCGTTTTCCCAAACCCTTTTGGAATAAGGTTGATCCACATTCAGGGCATTTTTCTGGAATAGGAAGATCCCAATTCATATACTCGCACTTGGGATAATTGCTGCAAGAATAAAAGGTTCTCCCTGTTTTTGATTTTCGTTTGACAAGATCGCCACCACAAAGTCCACAAATCCCACCCGTTTTTTCAAAAAAAGGCTTGGTGTTTTTACATTCTGGGAAACCAGGACAAGCTAAAAATCGCCCATACCGTCCCTTTTTAATAACCATCCGCCGTCCGCATAGTTCGCAATCAACATCGGATTCTGGATCTTCAATAATAACTTTTTCAGCATTTTCCTGGGCTAGGGCCAAGGCTTTTCCAAAACCATCATAAAAATCTTGTAAGACTTTTACCCATTCTTTATCACCTTCGGCCACCTTATCGAGTTTGTCTTCCATCTCAGCTGTAAAGGAAACATTAACCACATCGATAAAAAATTCTTTCATCATTTCAGTCACTGTTATCCCTAATTCAGTCGGTTTAAAATGTTTATCAATTACTTCAACATAGTCTCTGTTTTTTATCGTGGAAATTGTCGGTGCATAGGTACTCGGCCGGCCAATTCCTTTTTCTTCTAATATTTTAACAAGGGAAGCTTCCGTATAGCGGGCCGGCGGCTTAGTGTATTTTTGCTCTTTTAATGTTTCAATTTTCTCAAGAACATCGCCTTCTGCTAATTCTGGCAGGATATTGTCTTCTTTTTTGCTTGAAGCCTTAAGAACTTTTGTAAAACCGTCAAATTTTTGGCTTTCGCCTTTTGTTTTAAATAATAAATTACCAACGCCCACGTCAATATCGGTGACATAATATTCTGCTTCCGCCATTTGACTAGCAATGAGCCGTTCCCAAATCAATTTATAGAGCTTATGCTGGTCTTTTTCTAATGAATTCTTCAACCTTTCTGGCGTTAAATCAATGGAAGACGGTCGAATCGCTTCATGGGCATCTTGAATGTTTTTTTGTTTACCGCTTTTCTTTTGAGTGCCAAGATACTTGTCTCCATAATTGCTTTTTATAAATTCAGCACTTTCATCAACCGCTTCTTTGGCAATTCGAGTTGAATCCGTCCTTAAATAGGTAATCAAACCAGTCAAACCACTGCCGCTAACTTCTACCCCTTCATAAAGCTGTTGGGCTAATCGCATGGTCCTTTGGGTAGCAAAACCAAAAACCTTATAGGCTTCCTGTTGCAAAGTACTGGTCGTAAAAGGCAGTGGTGGTTTTTGCTTTCGCGTTCGCTTTTTGATTTTATTAACAACTTTGGGATTTGCTTCTACAATTTCAGCCAGCCGGTCAGCTTCTTGAGCTGTTTCAATGGTTTTCTTTTTTCCATCTTCAGAGTGAAACTTTGAAATAAAGGATATTTTATCATCAGGTTTTTTTAGCTTTAAATCCAGCAACCAATATTCGACTGGTACAAAAGCATTAATCTCTTCTTCGCGATCGACAATAATCCGCGTCACCACCGATTGGACCCGACCACCACTTAATCCTTTTTTTATTTTTTTCCAAAGAAAAGGACTAAGAGAGTAACCAACTAAACGATCGAGGATCCGTCTGGCCTGTTGTGAGTTAACAAGATCAATATCAATTACCCGATTATTTTCAAGAGCTGCATTAACCGCTCTTTTTGTTATTTCATTAAATTCAATTCGGCATTTTTCATTTAAATCTATTTCAAGGAAATTAGCCATGTGCCATGAAATTGCTTCCCCTTCTCGATCAGGGTCAGTCGCTAAGTAAACAAAATCAGCTTTTTTAGCTGCTTTCTTTAATTTATTAAGTAATTCTGCTTTTCCACGAATTTTTATATATTCCGGTTCAAAATTATTTTCTATATCTATGCCAATTCGACTCTTGGGCAGATCGATCACATGGCCCATGGTTGCTTGAACCTCAAAGCCTTTGGGTAAATACTTTTTTATTGTTTTTGCTTTCGCAGGCGATTCGACAATCACCAAATTTTTGCTCATTAGAACCTCCTTAAATTCTATCCATAAACAGGCACATTATAGCAAAAGAAACCCATAAATTCAATAAATGCCCGATTTGTTTAAGAAAAATCATCACAAATCTTCAATTTCCCATAATCTGTTTTAATCAATTCATCTATCTCCATCATCGTCAATCGGCTACTTAATTCAACCACACTTAAGCCTGTCATCCCTACTAAGTCATCAACCGTATCATAACCTTTAATAATGGCATTATAAAT
This sequence comes from uncultured Lachnospiraceae bacterium, assembly GCA_964545675.1. Classification (GTDB taxonomy): domain Bacteria; phylum Bacillota; class Clostridia; order Eubacteriales; family Eubacteriaceae; genus Acetobacterium. Next base: position 9,853 of record CAZJGM010000055.1, read on the forward strand.
TTGTTCATCATCAGGATGAGTAAATTTAATCTTTATTCGACTGGCTAATTTTTGCGATTTAGTATTTTTATTTATCACAACAAAATCTTCTAATATATCCTTGGGCTCGGTCACAAATTTCGCCCCTTCTTTTAAAAGACTATTGCTTCCTGCCCAATGGGGGTTATCAATTTCACCAGGAATAACATAAACATTTTTCCCTTGATCGAGGGCATGATTAACCGTAATTAAAGAACCACTTTTTTTACGTGCTTCAACCACTAAAAGGCCATCTGATAAGCCAGAGATCAAACGGTTACGCATGGGAAAATGATAGCCTAGTGGTTTGTCTCCTAAATTAAATTCCGTAATTAATAAACCCTTTTGTCCAATTTCTTTAAATAGTTTTTCATGGTGGGCTGGATAACATTGGTCAAGACCATGACCTAAGACAGCAACGGTTTTCCCTATTTCATTTAAACTTGCCCAATGAGATTTACCATCAACGCCCTCAGCTAAGCCAGAAATAATAGTTATTCCCATTGTGCTTAATGTTCTTGAAAAAAAACCAGCATATTTTAAAGCTGCTTTTGAGGGATTGCGAGATCCGACAATCGCCACTGCTGGCTTGGCCTGTAAAAGATCTGCATCTCCCTTGATATAAATTCCTACCGGTGGCGAATAAATTTCTCGCAATTTTTGGGGGAATCTAATGTCATCAACGGGAATAAAATCAATATGATTTTTCTTCATATAATCAAGATCATCTTCCAATTTTTCAAGCGTTCGCGATCTTGAAAAAGCCTCTAGCGATTCTTTCTTCTTAAAAATTCCTGTTTTTAAAAGCTCATCTTTTCCCAGTGCAAAAATAGTTTTAGGGTCTTTAAATGATTTTAACAAGGCGTTTTTTTGACGAATATTTAATGAATTAATCCTCGAAAACCATAAATAATAAAGTAACCTCTCCATTTTGTGCAACCCTCCATCTTTTACTTCAACTGTTTCTCTTGTTTTTATCAACTCTATTCATTATAAATAATTCTAAGCCGAATAACAAGGTGAAAAATATTCTAATTAAACCAGAGGGATAACAATGGCTTGATTTTGATAATACTCAACTGCAACAGGCACCTGATAGACCTCAAAAATATTCTTTGCCGTCATCACTTCCAGTCCACCGTAACAAAATACCGCATTTTCTTTTAAAAACAAAAATCGATTGCAATAGCGAAGGGCTAAATTTAAATCATGAATGACCATAACAACGGCAATTTTATTCTCTTTGGTAATTCTTTGAACAAGCTGAAGGACCTCAATCTGATTTTTTAAATCCAGACAAGACGTTGGTTCATCAAGCAAAAGAACTTTTGGTTGCTGGGCCAAAGCTCTGGCAATCATGACTTTCTGAAGCTCTCCGCCACTTAATTCATCAATCAATCGAAGTGATAAATCTTGTAACTTTAAGTTTTCAA
>CAZJGM010000056.1:0-11252 GCA_964545675.1 uncultured Lachnospiraceae bacterium
TAAGTTTAACGCAAATGAAGAGTGTGACCTTAAAAAAAATCAAGAAAAAAAGTTTAATTATTATCTATACAATTATTTTGATCTAAATATAGATCAGATAAATGAAATTGAAAAGAAGGGTTAAGGATGCAGGAAAATTTCTTTAATTTAAATTATAATGAAAAAATCAATGACCAGGCTCCCCTTGCCCTGCGGATGCGGCCGCAAAACTTAGATCAATTTATCGGTCAAGCCCATATTATTGGTAAGGGTAAATTATTATACCGCCTAATTACTGCTGATAAATTATCGTCAGTTTTATTCTATGGCCCTCCGGGAACGGGGAAAACATCCTTGGCCCGGATTATTGCCAATCGGACCCAATCAGCCTTTTATGAGCTTAATGCCGTAACCGCTGGCAAAAAAGAAATGATTGAGATTTTAGACAAGGCCAAAAATAATTTAGGTGTCTATAATCAGAAATCCATTTTATTTATTGATGAAATTCATCGCTTTAATAAGGCCCAGCAGGATGCCCTTTTACCCAGTGTCGAAAAAGGCTTGGTCACTTTGATTGGAGCAACGACGGAAAACCCTTATTTTGAAATTAATTCACCACTTTTGTCCCGGTCAACCATATTTGAATTTAAAGACCTGACTAGGGCGGATATCAAAGCAATTATTAAGGCTGCCATTAATGACCGGGACCGTGGTTATGGGACGATGAAGATTTCAATAGAAGAAGCGGCCATTGATTATTTGGCAGACCTTTCAAATGGTGATGTAAGACGGGCCCTAAATGCCCTTGAGCTGGGGATTCTGACCATCGATAAGGCAAAAGATGGGACCATTTATTTTGATCTTGAAAATACTCAAGAGTGTATTCAACAAAAAGCCATCCAATACGATAAAAATGGCGACCACCACTACGATACCATATCGGCTTTTATTAAGAGTATCAGAGGGTCTGATCCTGACGCTGCCCTTTATTGGATGGCCAAAATGTTAGCAGCTGGCGAAGATCCTAAATTTATTGCCCGGCGAATGGTCGTGGCGGCATCGGAAGATATTGGAAATGCCCAACCCCTAGCCTTAACCATTGCCATGGCGGCGGCTGAGGCGGTTTCATTTATTGGTATGCCCGAAGCGCGGATTAATTTGGCCCAAGCCGTTGTCTTCCTAGCTTGTGCCCCTAAGAGCAATGCCTCTTATTTGGCCATTAATGCGGCTATGAAAGCAGTAAAAGAAGGGTCTAATACGGTTCCCCCACACCTAAAAGACGCACATTATCAGGGGAGTAAAGACCTAAATAGGGGTATTGACTATGCTTATCCCCATGATTATCCGGGTCATTATGTTGATCAAAATTATTTACCCGAGGATTTAAGGGGTGCTTGTTTTTATCAACCCGGAGATTTGGGCTTTGAAAAGAAAATGAAAGATTATTTAGAAAAAATAAAAAGCGAATCATAAATTTAAAGGAGAAAAATTTGAAAAAAACCTATCGAACCTTTCAAGAAAATTTATTTAAAAGTGGTGAAGAAGTAGCTGGCTTCCTTCTTGAAAAAGAAGAATTTATTGAGGAAGTTGACGGCTTTGCCAGAAGCTTTAAACATATAAAAACAGGGGCCCGTTGTTTTTATCTATCAAGTGAGGATGACAACAAGGTCTTTTCGATTAGCTTTAAGACCCCTTCAAGCAACTCTACTGGGGTTGCCCATATTTTAGAACATTCGGTCTTGTGTGGATCTAAAAAATATCCAGTTAAAGAACCCTTCGTGGAACTGGCTAAGGGATCACTTAATACCTTTTTAAATGCCATGACCTTTCCCGACAAAACCATGTATCCGGTTGCCAGTACCAACGCCCAAGATTTTATGAATTTAATCGATGTCTATTTAGATGCGGTTTTTTATCCTAATATTTATCAGGATCCCTATACCTTTTACCAAGAGGGTTGGCATTATCATATTGAAAAGCCTGAGGATGAAATTAATTATAATGGGGTGGTTTATAATGAGATGAAGGGTGCTTTTTCCAATCCTGAGGAAGTCTTGCAAAATAAAATATTTGAATCCCTTTACCCAGAGACGGCTTATCGCTTTGAATCGGGAGGCGATCCAGAGGTCATTCCTGACCTTAGCTATGAGGCGTTTATAGACTTTCATAAAAAATACTACCATCCTTCCAATAGTTATATTTACATTTATGGTGATGGGGATGTTTTAGAGCATTTAAGCTATCTAAACGCTGAATACCTTGATCAGTTTGAAAAACGTGAAATTGATAGTCGGATTAGCAGCCAGAAACCTTTTAAAGAGCGGGTAGACCTAAAGGGCCAGTATGGTATCTCGACAGAAGAAACAGAAGAAAATAAGGCTTATATGGCTTATAGCTTTGTCTTAGGTGAAAAATTAAGCTATGAAAAAGCGATGGCCTTTGAAATATTAGCCCATATTCTTTTAAATAATAATAGCTCACCTCTAAAGGAAGCCTTGTTAAAGTTAGATATAGCCGAGGATATTTCTTATCATTATAGCAGTTCACTTAAACAGCCTTATTTTTCGATCATCCTTAAAAATACTGATGAAAAACATGGTGAATTATTTTTAACTACCGTGGAAAAGGTTCTTAAACAATTAATAGAGAATGGGCTCGATCCCAAGGATGTTGAAGCCGGCGTAAATATTCATGAGTTTTCCCATATTGAAGGCGAGACAGGATCCTACCCTAAGGGCCTGATCTATGGTATCGATATTATGGATAGCTGGTTATATGGTGGGCAGCCAGGCGATTATCTCAAATACCGTCCCGTCTTTAAGGCCATTAAAGCGGGAATGAAAAAGAATTATTTTGAAAAAATGATTAAGGAATTATTAATTGACAATGCCCACCAATCGCTAGTGACGATTCTTCCAGATAAAAATTATCAGGAAAAGGCCGACCAGGCCATGGCTGAAAAAATGACTGTCTTTAAGGACAAGCTAGGCGCAGATGAACTGGCTAAGCTGGTTGACCAAACAAATTTATTAATTAAGAAACAAAATGCTGAGGATCAAGCAGAAGATTTGGAAAAAATCCCCAAGTTAGCCTTAGCAGATATTGATAAAGAGGCTAAAATTTATCCCTTAAAAGAGGAATCGGCCTTTGGCTCAAACGTCTTATTTCATGAAGGCTTTACCGGTGACATTGTTTATTTAAAATTATATTTTAATTTTAGTGAGGTAAAAAAGGATGACTTAAAATACTTATCCTTACTTTGTAAACTGCTTGGGAATCTTAGTACAAAAAAGAGCGATTATCGTCTTTTAAATCAGGAAATTGAGATAAATACGGGTGGCATATCCTTTGGCTTAGAATCCTATCAAAATACCAAGGACCTTGATGATTATCAGAGTTTTTGTTATCTTAGAGGCAAGGCTGTTTCTGATAAGATTCCTCAATTAAGCAAATTAATCGAAGAAATTTTAACCCAAACAAAATATACGGAAAAACACTTAATTAGAGATATGATCAGAGAGATAAAAACCAAAAAAGAAACACAGTTTTTAACGGCTGGTCATGTCGTCGGTGTTCATCGGCTGCAATCCTATTATTCGCAGTCGGCACGGCTTTTTGAAGAGTTTGGCGGAATTGAGTTTTATCGCTTTTTAGTTGATTTAGATGAAAATTTTGAGGCGAGATTTGATCAGTGTTCTAAAAAACTTAAAGAAATTGGAGAAAAAGTATTTTTAAGCAGCCAGCCAATTGTTAGTATCACCGGTTCGACAGCCTTAAAGACTCAGACATTAGAGCATTTACAAGCTTATTTAAGGCAATTAAGGCCGGCAGAAATAACCAAACCGGCTTATGATTTTGACTTGGAAATCAAAAATGAAGGCTTTATGACCCCGGCAAAAATTCAATATGTTAGCCAAGGTTATAATTTTAGAAAATTAGGCTATCCTTATTCTGGTTCCTTGCTGGTCTTAAAATCGATTCTTTCAATGGATTACCTTTGGAATAAAATAAGAGTTCAAGGGGGTGCCTATGGAGCCTTTATGAATGCCGGACCTTCCGGAGACCTTTATTTTGGATCCTACCGCGACCCTAAATTGACAAAAACCTTTGAAGCGATTGAGGGAGTGGTTGCCTATATTAAAGAATTAAAATTATCGCAAAGAGAATTAGAAAAATACATTATTGGGACCATCAGTAGTAAAGATGTGCCCCTTAGTCTGGCAATGAAGGGAGAAGTTGCCGATAATTTATATTTTTCAAAGGTCAGTGATTTTGATAAACAAAAGGAGCGAGAAGAGATTCTTGCAACAAATCAGGCAAGCTTAAAAGAATTTGAAAAAATGCTTGAGGATGTTTTAAAACAAAAAGTACTCTGTGTTCTAGGTAATGAAGAAATTGTTAAAAAAGAATCCCATCACTTTAAAGAAGTACGAACAATTAAGTGAGCCAAGTCATCGAGGAGGTCAAATGAGGAGAAAAATAGGAATACTGCTAATTATTAGTATGATGCTATTGGCAGGAACAGTTTTTTCAGCTGGTTTACCAACTTATCAAGCGGATGAAGCAGTTCTTGTCTATGAATTAAAGAGTGCTGATATTGTAAGCGCCCAAAATGAAAAAGAAAAAATGTACCCAGCTAGCACCACTAAATTGATGACGGCCATAATTGCCATAGAAAATGGTGATTTGAATGAATTGATTACCGTTGGAAGTGAAATTAATAACATTGATTTTGATAGCAGTGTGGCAAAATTAGAAAAAGAAGAGATTATATCCATGCGTGACCTACTCTTTGGACTCTTACTGCCATCAGGAAATGATGCAGCCAATGTTATCGCTGTTAATGTTGGACGAAAGATGGGGGGAGATGCTGAAATAACAGATGATGAGGCCTATGATTTATTTGTCGATGCTATGAATGAAAAGGCCCAAGCTTTAGGGATGACTGACAGTCATTTTACCAATGCCCATGGTCTCCATAATTCCGACCATTATTCGACGGCCGCTGATTTACTAAAATTGGCCCAAGCGGCTTTTGACGATCAGACCATTGCCTCCATTAGCCGATCAAAAACCCATAAAATTACCAGTAACAAGACGGACCATGTCTGGGAGAGTTCAAATTTAATGCTCTACACTAGTTTTGATGAACTTTCAGCCGACTATCGTGAATTATATGGACTTGCCGGACCCAATCCTTATTTTAATGGCTATGCAACCAGTGGGAAAACAGGTAACACCGATCAGGCTGGTCGCTGCCTTATTTTTAAGGGTGAAGGTAATGGCAAAGAAGTCATTGGTGTCATCTTAAATTCCAGTGAGGATGTGATCTTTAGTGAAGCCAGTGATACCATTAATGCCGTCGTTAAAGAATATGATTTTATAACCTGGACGGAAGATGGTAAAATCGAAAATTTTTATGCTGAGACGAAAGTTGATAATTATCATATTTTTGATGGGCCTACTTTAAAATTACGGATGAATGCACCACTGATTACCTTAGTTAAGGAAACAGAAAAAGATAACTATACAACAAAAATAAATTGGGATGACCAACGGGTAAAGGGATCCAATGATTTAGTTGAAATTTTAGAAAATGTTGAAAGTGGTGATCAATTAGGCGAGGTGGAAGTTTATAATGGCGATATCTTGGCTGAATCGGCACCGATTTATGCAAATAATGGGATTAAAGCAAGGAGCTTTATCGATTATCCATTTATTTATTGGTATGTGACAATCATTGTTATCTTAATTTTTTTAGCGGTTCTTCGGATTCTTTTTGTTCAATTTATGCGCAAGAATCGGATAAAATATAAAAAGATTAAATTAAAGCCGAGTAACACTAAGAATGCTAGCAAGAAGAAAGGGCGGTCAGGAAAATCCAAGTCTGACCCTCGTCGAAAAAAATAATAAAACAAGAAAGGAGAAATAATGGATATAGCAGCATTGTCAATGGGTATGAGTCAAGTTAATCTGATGCAGCAAGTTGATCTTTCGATTATAAAAATGGCAATGGAAACTGGAAGTAGGCAAATGGATGGCTTAGTAGAGATGATCGAGCCAGTAAGTGATGTTATTCCGTCACCCGATCCGAATATTGGCCAGATTTTAGATGTAAAAGTATAAAAAAAAAGGCCTTGACAAGGCCTTTTTTGCTAGCATTAAAAAAACACTGGCCGTTTGATTAATCAAGGGTCAGTGTTTTTGAGAACAATGTTTTAATTGATCAAGCTGCTGCCATTTAGCTCCGAGAATGGGAGGGGTATAATGAAGCATTTGCTTAATTAAGTCAACGGGGTCAGAAGCATAAAGCAGTAATTCAGCATTGGAAGGGTGCATAAAGCCTTCGGTGGAAATGGTTTGAATCAAGTGAATAAAAGGATCAAAATAGTGTGAAATATTTAAAACCCCGATTGGTTTTTTATGAATACCAAGTTGGGCCCAGCTTAAGGTTTCAAAAAGCTCTTCAAATGTCCCAATACCACCAGGTATGGCGATAAAGCCATCAGACAGGTCAGCCATGGTTTGCTTGCGTTCGTGCATGTTCTTGACTTCAATTAATTGGGTTAAGCCTTGGTTGATTACTTCTTTTGGGAAAAGCGAAGTCGGCATAACACCAGTGACCTTTCCATTTTGGTCGAGGATGCTCTTGGCAATTTCTCCCATCAAGCCGGTCCGAGATCCCCCATAGACTAATTCGATATTATTTTCAACAAAGGCCTTGCCTAGTTTTTGGGTAATGGTCTTATACTCTGGGCGAACACCGAGATTAGAACCCGAATACACACAAAATCGTTTCATTTAAAAAACCTCCTTTCCATATAATGCTAAGATTGATTTACGAGTTATTATAATTAACTAGTAAAATAATATTATACCATTTATCCTTTAATATAGCAAAAAAATACCAATAAGGACGATAAAATTAATAAAAATGAAAGGAAAAAAGAAGATGAATTATCAAGAAAAAGAAATTAATAAGGTATCTTTAATTGGTTTAGGAGCCTTAGGGATTTTATTTGGCAATCAAATTAATCAAAAAATAAAGGCTGATTTGACCATTATTGCCGATGATAAGCGAATTAGCCGCTATCGAGAAAGTGGTGTTTATGCAAATGGAGAGGCTTGTGATTTTAATTATAAAAAGCCCTGTGAAGGTGATCACACGGCTGATTTAATTATTTTTACGGTAAAAATGACAGGATTAAAAGCGGCCATTTCTGATGTAAAAAACTTTGTTGGACCGGATACCCTATTTCTTTCCCTGCTTAATGGTGTTATTAGTGAAAAGATGATTGCTGAAGTTTATGGGCCAGAAAATTTAATTTACGCTGTCGCTCAAGGGATGGATGCTGTTAAAAGAAATAATCATTTGACCTGTAGCCATCCGGGCCTTATTTGTTTTGGTGATCGTCATGCCGATGAAGCTTCTGAAAAAGTCAAACGAGTCAGTCGTTTTTTTGATAGGGCAAAAGTTCCTTATGAAATCAATCAGCAGATGGATCAAAAGTTATGGTCTAAATTGTTAATAAATGTAGGGGTTAATCAGGTTTTGGCCATTTATGGTGAGAATTACTCTGATATTCAAAAAAAGGGAAAGCCACGGCAATTAATGATAAACGCCATGGAAGAAGTTATTTTGATTGCCCAAAAAGAAGGAATTTCCTTAAGCCAAGCCGATATTGATTATTGGCTAAAGGTGATCGATGGCCTCAATCCAGCTGGAAAACCATCCATGCGCCAAGATGTTGAAGCCGGACGTAAAACAGAAGTTGACTTATTTTCAGGCACGATCCTTAAGCTTGGAGCGATTCATGGGATTGAGACACCAATTAACCGGATTTTATACGATAAGATAACAAGTATTACTTAATCTTTTTCTTGAAATTTAAAGACCGAGTCTCGTTTTTAATAGATTTCTTAACAGAGATATGATTCCGGCCACTATCTTTTGTCTCATAAAGGGCAAGATCGGCTAATTGCATCAAATTCCCCAGTGAATCAGAATCTTGAGGGTCAGAGGTGACAACACCAATAGAGACCGTTACCACATCGAGAACCGGTGATGACTTATGGGGGATGCGTTTTAGACAGATTGCTTCTTTTAGTTTTTTAGCAACTTGGTAGGCACCAGAAGAATCAGTATTGGGAAGAAGGCAGACAAATTCTTCGCCTCCCCAGCGGGCAACAAAATCGCCAGGGCGTTTTAAGGTGTTTTTTAAGGTAGTGGCAATTTCTTGCAAGCAGCAATCGCCTTGTAAATGGCCATAGGTGTCATTGTATTGCTTGAAATGATCAATATCAATTAAAAGCAAGGATAAATAAGTGCGATAGCGTCGGGCTTTTCCGGCTTCGGTAGAAAAGGTTTCATCAAAACGACGACGATTAGGAATTTTTGTTAATTGATCAAAATCAGTATGTTCTTTTAAAATATCCTGATAATACTTTAAGGCCAGGTAATTTTTTATCTTGGCCTTAACAATCGGGATACTAAAGGGTTTTGTAATATAATCGATGGCGCCTAAGCCCAGACCGTAAGCTTCATCTTTATGTTCGTTGAGAGAGGTTAGAAAAATAACCGGTATATCTTTCGTTGCTTGATTTTTTTGCAATTTGTCACATACCTCAAAACCATTAATTTTTGGCATAATTATATCAAGAAGAATTAAATCCGGCAAGGATTCAGAAGCAATTATGGCAAGGGCTTCTTCACCACTGCTAGCACAGATAATTTCATAGTTTTCCGACAAGGCCGTTTCTAGTAATTTTCGACTGAGAATAGAGTCGTCGACAATTAAAATTTTCTGATTCCGGATTTGAGAGGGTGAACAAGTATTAATTTCAGGGTGATGAAGATCAGAGACAAGTGAGTCGGTCAGGCTAACATCCTTTTTAGTTTCAAGGGGCAATTTATCAACAACTGATTTTAATAAGGTATCGGATGCATTGATAGCACTATCTATAGCACTGATCTTACGTCTTAAGGATTTTAATAAACCATCTTGTTGGCTTGTTAAGGGGGTTGATTTTAATAGTGACATTAACTTTAAACTTTCAAGGATCGAGCTTTTTAAATTTGGCAGATCAAGGGGGAGAATTTTACCTAATTCTTCTTGATCGCGGTGTAATTTTGATTCTAGCGATTTAAATTTTGTTAGATCGTTGCCGGCTACAAAAAGATAGGGATGAACGTAGTGAATGCACCAAGAGATAATTAAATAGTGGCCGTCGATATCACGATAACGATTAACAAAGTGAAGCAGTTCCCCTTCTTTAAGTAATTGATCAAAGGCATAGTCAGAAACTTGTTTATCTTCAGCATGAACAAAGTCTAAGAAAACGCTTTCAGATAAGTCATCGATTTTACTCCCTAATATATGTGTCCAACCCTGATTAACCTTTAAAAAAGAGCCGTTTTTTTCAAGGATGCAAAAAAGATTGATATTTGGCTGAAAAAGTGCCGTTAGTAGATCATTCTTGTCATCAAAATTAAAAAAATCGCGGGTCATAATTTTAGTCCTTTCATAAAAACTGAGCCTTTACTATAGCAGTGGGGAGATGATTAAAAACAGTAAAGCTAGTGCCTATTATCATACCATAAATGGTCTTTAAGAACCATTTAGAAATTTATTTTTCAAAAAAGGTTAAAGGAAATCCTAGGCCCAACCTTTGCAAACATCAACATAAGCAGTGTAATTTGAATGGCTTTCAAGCTCTAAAATGGTCAGTTCAATGGCACTATTTGCACTACCACAGGCTGGAAAAACAGTCTCAAAGCGTTTTAAAGAAATATCAAGATAGACTAAAATGCCCTCGTTAATGACAAAGGGACAGACACCGCCAATATCGTGACCAATCAGGGTCTTGGTATCCTCATACTTAAGCATCTTAGCCTTTGTTTTAAAATGAGACTTGAATTTTGGGTTATCAATCCGAGCATCACCGGCAGTAACAATTAAAAGAGCCTTGTCTTCAACCATGAAAGAGAGGGTTTTAGCAATACGTTGGGGCTGGCAATTGAGGGCTTGGGCAGCCAGATCAACGGTGGCACTAGAGACATCAAATTCGTGAATGCGGGCATCGAGATCCCATTGTTTAAAATAGTTTTTTACTTTTTCGGCTGACATACAGACCTCCAATAGCTTTTTATTAAATTATATCATAAGTCTACTTAGGAATTTACACGGTAATTTTAGTTTTTTTGAATAAAACGAGGTATTTAAGGGTAAAAAGTTAGTAGTCATTAAAAATAAAAAGGAGGCTCTTATGAACAAGGACAATTTAGCAATAAAAATAACCGTGGTGTTGACTTACTTAGGAATGTTAATTATTAATATTTTAGCCAATGCCTTACCGATTAACGGGGTAGGGACCGGGGCTGTTTCCGATGCCTACGAAAATTTATTTGCCCCCGCTGGGATTACCTTTGCCATCTGGGGAGTGATTTATTTATTGTTACTGGTGTATTCGTTTTTTCAATTAGGAATTGTTTTAAAGGAAACAAATGAAAAGCGAAGTGACTTGATTAAAAATATTGGCATCTTGTTTTCGATTTCGTCGCTGGCTAATATCATTTGGATTTTCTCTTGGCATTATGATCAAATGTTATTGGCTTTAATTCTAATCGTGGTGATGCTCTTATCTTTAATCTTTATTTCCCAAATAATACGAAAAGAAGATTTGACCTTAAAGGAGCGATTCTTTATTAAACTCCCCTTTAGTATTTATTTTGGTTGGATTACCGTTGCCACTATTGCTAATGTTGTGGTCGTTTTAGTAAAATTTAATTGGACGGGCCTAGGGATTAGTCCCATGCTTTGGACAATAATTATCCTCGGGGTGGGAACTTTAATTGGTATAGCAACCATGCTTAGAAATCGTGATCTGGGCTATGGTCTTGTTTTTCTTTGGGCTTATGGCGGTATTATTATCAAACACACGACTTTTTTTGAAGGTGTTTATCCTGGTATAATTATAACAGCTGGTATCTGTATGGGCTTTTTCCTAGTAGCGGGTGCTTATGTAATTATTCGTAATCGAAAAAGACGGGTTGAAATTTTAGGTGAATCGGATTATTTTAAAGGCTAGTATTGCTATTACTAGCATTAGTTTTATAAGGCTTGCAAAATAAGCTTAGTAAGTTCTTTTAATTGAGAATTGAGGGCGATTCTTAAATTGATTTTATTCTTCACAAGGGTATTTTTTTGTTTTAGGAAAGCTAAAAGATTGGTATAATCATTAATAAGACTATGTTAAAGAGGAGAAAGTTTATG
>CAZJGM010000057.1:0-11041 GCA_964545675.1 uncultured Lachnospiraceae bacterium
TTTGTGACCGTCCCCCTAAAAGGATTGCCTGAATAATACTTGCTTTTCGAAACAAAAAAAAGAATCACCCTTATTATGGCAACTCTTCTTTTTTTCTTTTCTTAATTCCCAAAACATAGGGAATAGGCGGTTCGACTTGGGCTAGGAAGACCTGTTTCACTAACACTGACACCAATTTTTTCTTTTACATCCGTAAATAATCTAAATATATTTTTTCCAGTCTCCAGTAAAAAGCCTTCTTCCCCAGGATAGATGCAGGTCTTTATAACAATATTATAGCGTGCCTCTAAATCTTCTTTCATCATTTTTTGGGCATAACCAAGGGAAAAATTAGACAACTCCATAATAATATATTGGTCTAATAGGTTATCTAGCGATAGGCAATACTCTTCAATTTCCCAGCCAGCTGTGACAATATTAGGGATGACATAATTAAATTTTTGAATGGCTTTAACCGCTCTTTCACTAGAAAAAACTATGTTTTCTAGTGAAAAATGCTGGTCATCAATAATCTCTGCTTGAAGGATTCCGTATAAACTCTTGGGTTTGGGAATCTTTTTAGCCTTCTCTAGGATCCGATCAATTGGAATGGCACTCTTTTTTCCTTGGTCCATACGAATTTTTTCATAGAACAATTTTTCATCAAGAAAAAAATCACGATTTAATATTTCGATTATTTCCATTTTATTTACCTTAATAGGCACGGGCGAAATAAGCCATTTTCCCAGCAGCCTTTCCGCAACACACACATTTTCCTTCATAGAGATTTTCTTGCTTGTCTTCAAATGGAATACAGCGAATTGACGCACCTGTTTCTTCTTTGATGCGCTCCTCGCATTCTTGGTCGCCACACCACATGGCCTTGATAAAACCAGGATTTTCTTTTAATTTTTCTTTAAAGCTTTCCAGATTTTCCGCTGTCGATGTTTTTCCTCGCTGCATTTTAAGGGCTTTTTCAAATAGATTTTGTTGAATTTCCTCTAATAGTTGGCCGACAGAATGACTTAAGGCATCGAGACTGACCGAGATTTTCTCACCAGTATCTCGTCTTGCCAAAACACATTGATTATTTTCAATATCTCTTGGTCCAATTTCTAAGCGAATTGGCACGCCTTTCATTTCCCACTGGTTAAATTTCCAGCCAGGTGAATAGCCATCAGAATCATCAAGCTTTACTCGAAAGTCTTGACTCAATTCTTTTTTAAGTGCATAGGCCTGGTCAAGCACCCCCTCTTTATGTTGGGCGACCGGTATTACAACAATTTGAATCGGAGCAATTTTAGGTGGTAAGACCAGGCCATTATTATCCCCATGCACCATAATGATCCCCCCAATCAGCCGGGTTGAAATCCCCCAAGAGGTGTGATAAGGATAGGCTTGTTCATTTTCCCGATCCAGATAGGTAATGTCAAAAGCTTTGGTAAAATGTTGGCCCAAATTATGGGATGTTCCCGACTGAAGAGCTTGACCATCGTGCATTAAGGCTTCCATGGTGTAGGTTGACTGAGCCCCGGCAAATTTCTCTTTCTCGCTTTTTTGTCCCACCACCATGGGAATAGCTAAGATATTTTCTGCCACCTCCCGATAAATTTCCAGCATTTGCATGGTTTCAGCTTGGGCTTCCTCGGCTGTTTCATGAAGGGTATGGCCTTCTTGCCACAAAAATTCTGAAGTCCGCAAAAAAGGTCTGGTTGTTTTTTCCCAACGGACCACCGAACACCATTGATTATAAAGATAAGGTAACTCTCTGTATGAATTAAGCCATTTTGAATACATACTACAAATAATTGTCTCAGAAGTCGGCCGGATACATAAACGCTCAGCCAGCTCCTTGTCACCCCCATGGGTTACCCAAGCCACTTCTGGGGCAAAACCTTCGACATGTTCAGCTTCTTTTTTTAAGAGACTCTCTGGAATCAAAAGTGGAAAATACATATTTTCATGGCCCGTATCTTTAAAACGTTGGTCATAAGCTTTCTGAATTAATTCCCAGATGGCATAACCATAGGGTCGAATCACCATAAAACCCTTAACTGGCGAATAATCGACAAGCTCCGTTTTCGATATCACATCCGTGTACCACCTTGCAAAATCAACTTCCATTGGTGTTATTTCTTTAACCTGATTGGTTTTTTTCTTTCCCATTATTATCCTTCCCAAGCAATTATCGTGATTTATCTATTCCCATTATAACAAAAAAATCACCTGCGTCAGCAAGTGATTTCAAAAGTTTCTGCTTTATTATTTAACTTCGATGCTTCCGCCAACTTCTTCAATTTTTGCTTTGATTTCATCAGCTTCTTCTTTTGTTGCCGCTTCTTTAAGTGCCTTTGGTGCTTCGTCAACAACTGCTTTAGCTTCTTTCAAGCCCAAGCCCGTTATTTCTCGGACAACCTTGATTACTTTTATTTTCTGATCGCCAACAGCACTTAAGATTACATCAAATTCTGTTTGTTCTTCAGCTTCTGCTGCTGCCGCTGCCGGAGCCGCACCAGCTGCAACCGCTACCGGAGCTGCTGCACTTACACCAAATTCTTCTTCAAGTGCTTTTACCAATTCCGATAATTCAAGAACGGTTAACGCTTTTACATCTTCAATTAATTGTACAACTTTTTCACTTGCCATTTTATACTACCTCCAAAAATTCTTTTTATTTTATTATTCTGCTTGTTGTTCAGCAATCGCATTAAGGGCGACGACTAAGCCTCGCATATTGCCATTTAAAACATTGACAAAACCAGTGATTGGCGCATTTAAGCTCCCTAACATCTTGGCAATCAATTCTTCTTTTGGTGGCAATTCTGCCAGATCTTGAACGCCTTGAACTGTCAGGATCTTCCCATCAACCATGCCCGCTTTTATCTCAAGGGCCTTATGTTTCTTTGCAAAACTACTAAGTAATTTTGCTGGAGCAACAGGATCAGTATCGCAAAATGCAACGGCGGTTGGTCCAACCAGTACATCTAACAAACCTTCATAGCCTGTTTCTTTAACGGCAAAACGCATCATTGAATTTTTATAGACTTTATAATCAATACCAGCAGCTCTTGCTTGTGCCCGTAATTCAGTTACTTCCGAAACATTCAATCCACGATAATCAACAAGAACAGCGGTTTGCGCAGTTTTGAATTTTTCCGCAATCTCCTGAACAATGACCTGTTTTTCTTCAACTTTTGCCATATACGATGTGCACCTCCTTCATTTATTTCTATTAAAAAAGCTCTCTCCACAACGTGAAGAGAGCAGAAAATTCTACTTTATTCTCTTCAACCTCGGCAGGGTTTATTGGCCACCTGCTGTCTATGGATGAATAAACTTTGATAACGAATCTATTTTATGCTATTATCTGATTCTTGTCAAGCATTGAGTTCTATATTTTTGCTGGATTAATTTTTACACCTGGGCTCATGGTACTGGCAAGGGTTACTGTTTTAAAATAATGACCCTTTGATGCCGCTGGTTTTGCTTTTTTAACGGTATCCAGTAAAACTTGCATATTTTCCAATAATTTCTCATCTGAAAAAGACGCTTTTCCAATGATGACATGCATAATATTGGTTTTATCTAAACGGTATTCAACCTTACCTGCTTTTATTTCCGAAACAGCTTTGCTAACATCCATGGTTACGGTTCCTGACTTGGGATTTGGCATTAAGCCTTTTGGTCCAAGTACGCGACCTAAACGGCCAACCTTGCCCATCATATCCGGTGTTGCGATCATAACATCAAAATCAAACCAGTTTTCTTTTTGAATTTTTTCAATCATGTCATCTTCACCGTAAAAATCAGCACCCGCTTCTTCAGCTTCTTTTAATTTATCACCCTTGGCAATAACTAAAACTTTAAGGCTTTTTCCTGTTCCATGTGGCAAAACAAGGGCACCACGAACTTGTTGGTCAGCATGTCGTGAATCGACACCTAATTTAATATGCAATTCGATGGTTTCATCAAATTTTGCAGTTGCCATTTTTTTAACTTGAGCAATGGCATCTTCAAATTCATAAAGCTCTTGTTTATCGTAAGATTTAACTAATTCCTGATATCTTTTTCCCATCTTTACCTCCTTGTGGTATTAGCGGTTTCCCTCCCACTTAATTCTTAACGCTCGTCCAAAACTACTCTTCGACGGTAATACCCATGCTGCGGGCTGTTCCGGCAATCATTCGCATTGCCGATTCAATGTTTGCGGCATTTAAATCAGGCATTTTAGTCGTCGCAATTTCTCTAACTTGATCTTGCGTAACCTTGGCCACTTTCGTTTTATTGGGTTCTCCTGATCCTGAATCAATTCCAGCGAGTTTCTTAAGTAGAATTGCTGCTGGTGGAGTCTTTGTAATAAACGAATACGATCGATCTTGGTAGACAGTAATTACAACAGGAATAATCATCCCTGCATCATTTGCTGTTTTTGCATTGAATTCTTTACAGAATCCCATAATATTTACACCATGCTGCCCTAAAGCGGGTCCCACTGGTGGAGCTGGTGTTGCTTTTCCGGCTGGAATTTGAAGCTTTATAAGTCCCATTACCTTTTTAGCCATGCTGACACCTCCTTCATCTAATTATTGTTTTTCCTCTTTATCGAGAGATATGAAGAATGATTTTAAGTGTTTAATTTTTCAACTTGTTCAAAGCCAAGCTCAGCCGGGGTTTCCCGTCCAAACATGGATACATTGACTTTTACTTTTGCTTTTTCCACTTGTATTTCTTCAATCACACCAGTGTATCCTTCTAGTGGTCCTTCGATAACCTTTACTTCTTCGCCAATCTCAAGTTGAATTTCAACTCGCTGTTTTCGAATGCCCATCTTTTTTAGTTCCGCTTCTGATAGGGGAACTGGTTTAGATGCTGGACCAACGAAACCAGTAACGCCACGGGTATTTCTAACCACATACCACGAATCGTCTGTTATTTGCATTTTGATAATCACATAGCCGGGAAATAATTTTTTTTCTTTTACTACTTTTTTCCCGTCTTTTCGTTCAACTACTTCTTGAACTGGCACTTGAACCTCAACGATCAAGTCCTCCATATTTCTATTTTCAACCGTCGCTTCAATGCTTGCCTTCACCTTATTCTCATAACCCGAATAAGTATGTGCAACATACCATTGTGCCTGCTCTTCTTGATTGTTTTCCATGACTCTCCCTTACCTAAACATTTAAAAACAACGCGGCAAGTGCTCCTAATCCAGTATCAACTGCCCAAGTGAGCAAGGTGAAAATTGTAACAACACCGGCTACAATCCCGGTATGCTGAACAAGTTCCTGCTTATTAAGCCAGGTTACTTTTTTCAACTCTGATAAAACGCCTTTTAAAAATGCAATGGCGCGTTTAAATATATTTGGTTTTTTGTTTTTATCAACTGATTTTTTTTTCTTTTCAGTCTTTACTGCTGGCGTTGCTTTTTTTTCTTCTTTTACTAGGTTAGTCGCCTTATCGGTATCTTTTTGTACTTGTGCTGTGGTGTTTTTCACATTTTTTTTCTTGACGCTGGCATTTTTATTTTTTTTCTTGGCCATCTTTATTCCTCATTTTCCATTATTTCGTTTCTTTATGACTTGTATGCTTTTTACAAAACTTACAATATTTTTCCATTTCTAAACGATCAGGATTATTTTTTTTGTTTTTCATTGTATCGTAATTTCTTTGCTTGCATTCCGTACATGCTAAAGTAACTTTTACTCGCATTGCAGCACCTCCTACATCTTCAAATCAACACCCACAAAACATCCAGACACACGTTTCCTATTTTCATGGTCACTATCATAGAATAACACAAAAATCTTGTTTCTGTCAATATAAAACAAATCCTGCCATCATTCTTTTTCATTGACCTTTTTGCAAAACAAAAAAAGGCCGTAGCCTTTTAAACAACACGCTTATCATATCAGAATTTTCTGGTAAAATCAAGAATTATATAGCTTTAATCCCCAATAATCACAACCAATCATCTTGCCATCAATCTCAATAACATCAGGCAGATGACCCCATCGTTCAAATCCGTTTTTTATAACCAATTTTTGACTTGCTAAATTATTATCAAAAATAACAGCAATCACATTTTTATAACCAATATGCTTGGCAATTATAAGAATATGAGCCATTAAGGCTGAAGCTACTTTATTGTTTCGATATTTTTCATCAACATAGTAACTTAGCTCGACTGTGCCCAGAAAGCCTTCACGCTTTTCACGAAAGACTTCAATGCTAATCCACCCAACCACCTTACCATCAATTTCTGCCACAAACAAAGGATACTTTGGCGATTCATGCTTTTCAAACCAGGCCTCTCGGTCTTTAAGGGTCACTGCTTTTAATAATGCCGTATATAATCTTTTTTCAATGGCTGCATTTAGAATTTCTAAAACTTGGCCGTAATCTTTTTTTTCTACTAGTCGTATCTTCAAGTCAATCTCCTCTAAATAATAAACACTTTGGGAATCTTTCACCGGCCAAGTCTCCCTGTCCAAGCGATAAAAATTGTGATTAGAAACAGAATCGCACTTAAGACTAATAGTGGCATTTTAATAAATTGACCTAAAAAAATTCCTAACCAGATTATAATAATAGGAGAGATTAAGGCAAAAAGCAATAATAAAACTAAGATTATTGGAATTTTTTTTTCGTTTTTCACTTTATTTCCCCTACTCTTGACTTTTTCTCAAGCTTCTATTAAATTTAAGGCCATAAAATTTTATTCCTACTATTTTACCATGTTTAAGCGACCATGCATAGGGGATTGATAGGTATTTTAAACCTGGTCACAAAAAAACTGAAACACTCAAATGAGTGTTTCAGTTGACGATTTTTATCGATTCAATTTTTAAATTTTATCGATTTAAATTTTCCTGACCTTATTCAATTTCAATTAATTTTTTCTTGTCGTCTTTTTTACGTTTTGGTAATTTAATCTTAAGAATACCATTTTCAAAATTGGCCTTGATCCCTTCTTCATCTACACTAGGAAGAAAGATCCCGCGTTTCATCGAAGTAAATGAGCGTTCACGGTGCAGATATTTGTCCGTTTCCTCATCTTTTTCTTCTTTCTTTTCAGCCGAAATATATAAAGTTCCGTCATCGAGATCGATGGATACTTCATCTTTAGTAAAACCAGCTAATTCAGCATCAATCAAAAACTCATCATCATTTTCTTTAACATCAACTTTAAAGGTGGTCTTTTCTAATTCGCTAAAGGGTTTTTGGACACCGTTAAAGAAACGATCAACCATATTATAAAGATCGACAACATCATCCCCACGGACTAAACTATTTCGACGATAAGGTGTTAAACTTAACATTATAAAAGCCTCCTTCTCTTTATTTTGTTAGCACTCTATTTGCTTGAGTGCCAACTCTTACTTTTAAGTATACTTATCTTCCTTAATTTTACCTTAATTCTTAATTTTATCTTAATTTTTGATTTTAGGCAAAAAAATGGCGCACCCGAGAGGATTCGAACCTCCGGCACGCAGTTTAGGAAACTACTGCTCTATCCACCTGAGCTACGGGCGCACGACCATTATTATTATAACAGATTATCTTTAACTATTAAAGACCTATTGTCGTTTTAGCTTAAGTAATCCGACAATAGGGTCTTTTGCTTTTTTGCTTAAACGCCCTAGCGTTCTCGTACTGCTGGATCAAGCATCAATCCATACTGGTTGCGGTAAAATTGAATGCCTGCAATGCCGATTAAAAAGACAAGACCAATTATGGCAAACAAGGGTAAGATCGTGTAGCGTCCATTAAAGCCTTCAGGAGCATTTAAAAATTGATAAATTCCATAATAGCCCCAAGCAATTGGGAGGGGAATGATGGCGTTTTTAGTATTAAAGACAACCATTAAAGTCAAGAGTACGGCAACAATCAAAATGATAATACTCCAAATCTCCGGTGAAATACCAAAGCCATCCCAGCCGACTTTTACCAGCCAAGCTGCGACATTTACCACTGTTGCAATCAAGAGCCAGCCGCTATACATGCCAAAGGCTGCCGGTAGTAGCCAGCGTTTCTTGGTATGTAATGCTCCAATTTGTTTAACAATCAGGCTTAAGCTGATGGCAAAGGCTAAAATAAAGATCGTTGATAAGCCAATTTGAAGAAAAGAAAAAGAGACAATCCAAATAATATTAAGGGCACAAGATAGCCAGAAAAGCGGGGTGATCCGATCGATGATTGGACCGTAATAGTCATCCTCATTTTTAATAATCATCACCACCAAAGAGATAATCAGCAGTCCATAGATAAGACTCCAGATGCTAAAGGTTGATGGTGCCGGAGTGATTAGGGTTTGATACATATCCGATATTTCCTTTTGCGACATCCCATTTATTATCCCAAAGGCACCGAGTCCATTAACCACCAAAGTAAGGCCCAGTAAAATTAAATTTACCCATGCTTTTGTTGATCGTTTCATCTTTTCCATTTCGTCCTCCTCGATTATCGTTTTAGTTGCTTATTTTTACTTATAAACCATAATATTCTTCTAATGTTTTTCCACTATTTTTAATATCGCTTGCTAATTCAACCCCTAGATAGCGAATATGCCAGGGCTCGTAAGAATAACCTGTACTGCTTGTTTTGCCTTGAGGATAGCGAATGATAAAGCCATATTCATGGGCATGATCACGAACAAAGGCCCCTTCCTTTGTCTGGCCAAAGCTTTCAAGCAAGTCAAAACCGACCGACTCGCTAGTTACATCCATAACCAATCCCGTCTGGTGTTCACTTGTCCCCGGTTTGGCACTGACTAAATCAGCCTCTTCCTTGCCCAAGGTCTCAACGTGATACTGGTAAAGTTCATCTTGCAAACCATAAGACCGATAGCCGGAACAACAATATAATTCAATGCCCTGATCTTGAGCCGCCTTAAAAAGTTTTGCTAAGGCTGCTGCTGCCTCAGCTCGCATTTGGGTGTCTCTAGTGCCTGGAAGATCCATCCAGACTAAATCATCAGGCACATAGTCCGCCGTTAATGGATAGTCTTTATTAACAACTTGGTTAATGCTACCGACTTCAAAAATGCCTGACTGCTTTAACGCTTCTTCCTTTACAGGTACTATTTCCTCCGTTTGACTTTCGTCTTTAACCGGCGACACATCTGCCTTACTTTCCACTTCTTCTTGGGAAATTTGACTTTCCTGGAGCTGTTTTTCATCAACACTCTTGGTCAAATACTTATAAACATTAAAACCGATAATAAATACCACCAAAAGAGCAATAACTGCTAGGCCAATGCTTGCCATTATAAATCTTTTTTTATTGACAACTTTCATCTGTACAATCCTTCTTTATCTTTTAAACCATTATACACAATTTCTTTTAAAATTGCATTTATTTAATCATAAACAAAGTAAAACCCTAAACAGATTTTTTCTGTCTAGGGTTTTAGCATTTTATTTTTAATTCATTTTTTATTAAGCGTTCATAAACATTTCTATATCATCTTCAACATTGGAGATTCCACCAATGCCAAAGTTTTCAACCAGTACATTGACAACATTTTCTGATAAGAATGCTGGCAAGGTTGGTCCTAAGTGGATATCCTTTACCCCTAAATAGAGGAGTGCTAATAAAACGATAACCGCTTTTTGTTCATACCAAGCAATATTATAAGCGATTGGCAGTTCATTGATGTCTTCTAGTTCAAAGATCTCTTTTAGCTTCATGGCAATGACTGCTAGTGAATAAGAGTCATTACATTGGCCAGCATCGAGAACTCTTGGAATCCCATTAATATCACCTAGATTTAGCTTGTTATATCTAAATTTTGCACATCCGGCTGTTAAAATAACCGTATCTTTGGGCAGTTTTTCGGCAAAGTCAGTATAATAGTTTCGACTCTTATGGCGGCCATCGCAACCGGCCATGACGAAGAACTTTTTAATGGCCCCAGATTTAACAGCATCAACAACCTGATCAGCTAAGGCAAATACCTGAGCATGGGCAAAACCACCGACGATTTTACCTTTTTCAATTTCTGTCGGTGCTGGTAACTTCTTAGCATGTTCAATAATTTGCGAGAAATCTTTTGCTTGACCATCGACCCGATCGGGAATATGGGGAAAACCAGGATAGCCTGAACTACCGGTTGTATAGACACGATCAGCATAATTTGCTTTTGGTGGAACAATACAATTTGTCGTAAAGAGAATCGGTCCATTAAAGCTTTGGAATTCTTCTTTTTGTAACCACCATGAATTACCATAATTACCAACAAAGTGATCATATTTTTTAAACTTGGGATAATAGTTGGCCGGTAACATTTCCCCATGGGTGTAAACATCAACACCAGTGCCCTTTGTTTGTTCTAATAATTCTTCCATATCCTTTAAATCATGGCCGGAAATTAAGATCGCCGGATTGTCTCGAACGCCAATGTTAACTTCAGTAATTTCAGGATTTCCATAACTTGATGTATTGGCTTCATCGAGTAAGGCCATCACATCGACCCCATACTTACCGGTTTCAAGGACTAAGGCAACGAGTTCGTCGACCGATAGAGTATCATCTAAGGTCGCTGCTAAGGCTTTTCTGATAAATTTAGCAATATCTTTATTTTCATGTCCTAGATTAGCGGCATGGTCGCCATAAGCGGCAATTCCTTTTAAGCCATAAACAATTAATTCGCGTAGGGATCGAACATCTTCATTTTCGGTTGCCAAAACACTAACTTCTTTAGCTTCTGACT
Source organism: uncultured Lachnospiraceae bacterium (assembly GCA_964545675.1). GTDB lineage: Bacteria > Bacillota > Clostridia > Eubacteriales > Eubacteriaceae > Acetobacterium. The sequence goes on from CAZJGM010000057.1 coordinate 10,694, forward strand.
TAAAGACAATATCGTCATTATCGTTGACAGTAAAGGTCGCTGGATCTTTAAGCTTGCCTAAATCGACACCTTTTTCAAGCAGTGTTGCCTTTAGCTGGTCTCTTAATTTCATTGCTTGCTTAATCTGAGCAAAAAACCGGTCTTTATCAAAGTTTGCATTGGTAATGGTCATAAAGAGTGACTCGATTAACATCTTATCTAAGCCATCCACTTCATAAGCAATTTCATCAGCTTTTAAGCCTAGAATTGATAGTCCCTTTAATGTATAAATCATTAAATCTTGTAAATTGGCAACATCGGCCGTTTTCCCGCACATCCCAACTTTGGTGCACCCCTTGTTTGCCATTG
>CAZJGM010000058.1:0-10791 GCA_964545675.1 uncultured Lachnospiraceae bacterium
ATGGCTGAATCGAATATTGATGTTGAATCAGTAAAATTCCCTAAGGATGTGACACAAGAGAAATTTGTAGCCAGATTAAAAGGCCTTAACGAAGATGAAGGTGTTCATGCGATTTTAATCTTTAAACCCTTACCTGATCATTTAGATGAAGAAGAAATTAAATATATGTTGAGTCCCGAGAAAGATCCTGATGCCTTAAATCCGATTAATTTGGGTAAATTAATGATTGCTGATGAAAATGGCTTCCCCCCTTGTACGGCTGAAGGGGTGATGGAACTTCTGAAATTTTATGATATTCCTGTAAAAGGAAAAGACGTTGTCATTATCAATAATTCCAATGTGATTGGAAAGCCCCTGGCCATTATGATGACCAATGAATTTGCAACCGTGACCATCTGTCATGTGTCGACTCGGGATACGCCTTGTTATACAAAACATGCCGATATCTTAGTGACAGCCGTCGGTATTTATGGATTAATCAGAGCTGAAATGCTTAGGCCAGAGACGATCTTAATTGATCTGGCCATGGCCTATATGACCGATGAAAATAATGAATTTGTTTTAAATGAAAAGGGTAAAAAAATTAGAACTGGGGATGCTCATCTTGACTGTCGTGAGAAAGTTGCCATGATGACCTCAGTGACACCGGCTTGCGGTGGTGGAACAGGTCCGATTACTACGGCTTTATTAGCAAAACATGTGATCAAAGCCTGTAAGATGCAAAATGCTTTATGGTAAAGAATTTTAAAGGAGGCAGGCAATTGGAAGATTATAGCAAGTTTAAATTAAAAGGCCGAGAAGAACTTAATCGACTTCTGGCTGATAAAGATGATTTATTTATAATAGCCTGCAATAAATGTTTTAAGGAACTCGATTGTTTTGACCAGGCAGAATGCGGTCTTTTTGAAACGATTGCTAGTGAAGAAGGCAAGACGATTAGTGGGTCGGCCCAAATTGATTTCTTATGTAACCAGCCCCTGACAGCAAAGAAATTTAATGGCCTTGTGCCTGAAGAAAGTAAAAATATAGTGGTGATTTCATGTGGTCTGGGCATTCAGACCATTGCCGAATTGGCAGAAATTCCAGTCTATGCGGCAAGTGATACCATTCAAGCTGAGGGCCAGCATGGAATGGCTCTGACAAAGACCCTATGTGAGGCTTGCGGCCAATGTTTTCTAAACTTGACGGGCGGGATTTGCCCAATTGTAGACTGTCCGAAAAGCTTGTTAAACGGTCAATGTGGGGGGGCTAAAAACGGTAAATGCGAAGTTGATAAAGAGAAAGATTGTGCCTGGCAACTGATCTATGAGAGACTAAAAAAGCAGGGGCGACTTGATCAATTAAACAATCAAGCGATTGAAATTCGGGATTATTCTAAAGTAAACCATAAATTTATTAGAGAATACGTGACGGCTATCCGGGCCAACCGCTATGAAGGCTATTATGGGGGGATTCATTTGCTGAGAAAGAAAAAATCAAATGACCACTTGCCAGTAATGACCCTTCCACAACCACTCAATGTGGTTATTCCTATGTTTCAACATTCAGGGACACCGGCACAGCCGATTGTAGAAGTTGGTCAGCATGTAAAAATGGGTCAAAAAATTGGCCAGGCCAATGGACCAATCAGTAGTGTTATTCATTCAAGTGTTAGCGGCACGGTTGTCGCTATCGATGAGATTAGTAAGGATGGTATTCAATGCCGTTGCAATATTAATGGCAAGACTGTAGAAGTTGAGCCGAGATGCCATAGCATTAGTGGCAAAGAATCTCTAGCCATTGTAATTCAATCTGATGGCCAAAATACCCCCCACCAATCAATTAAAGCAGCAAGAGCCTTAGAAAGCCTCACTCCCAATGAGATTATTGAAATTATTAGGGAAAAAGGAATTGTTGGCATGGGTGGAGCTGGTTTTCCCACTGCTGTTAAGCTAAAAGCATCAAAGTCAATTGAAGTTGTTATTCTTAACGGCTGTGAAGGGGAACCAATTTTAACGACTGACCACCGGATTTTACTTGATTATACGAATGAGGTAATTGATGGTCTAAAGGCGATGATCAAAGCCTCAGGAGCAAAAAAAGGTGTTATCGTTATTGAAGATAATAAAGCGGATGCCATTGCAGTCTTAGAGGAAAAAACCAAGCATTTACAAAGCATTGAAGTCCTCGTTGCAAAAACGAAATATCCCCAAGGGGCTGAAAAAATGCTTGTTAAGTGTGTCATCGGCAAGGAAGTCCCACGAGGCGGCCTACCAATGGATGTTGGGGCAATTGTTTTTAACGTTAGTACGGCCAAAGCGGTCGCTGATGCAATCCAGATTGGAATGCCCCTGATTGAACGGGTGATCACGGTTGGTGGTCAAGGGATAAATAAAGCGGGAAACTACCGGGTCAAGATCGGAAGCTCGGTTAAAGAGATTATTAACCATTGCGGTGGTTTAACCAGTAAGGATATTACCGTTAAAATAGGTGGGCCAATGATGGGCTTTGAGATTGAAAATCTTAATGTGCCAATCCTTAAGTGTTCGAGCGGCATTATTGCTATTGAGACCACTGTTAAAGAGGCGGCTGAGTGTATCAGGTGTGGGCGTTGTGTCGATGTCTGTCCAATGGAGCTTCATCCATTATACTATGCAAAATATGCCTTAACTGAGAACTGGCAAGGCATGAAAGCCCAAAATGTGACTGATTGTATCGAATGTGGATGTTGCGATTATATTTGTTCATCAAGAATTCCTATTGTTGAGCGGATTAAAATCGGGAAAAGGGCCATAAGGGAAGGTAAATAAGATGTTGATTACCCAGCTCAAAGCAAAAGAGACAATCGAAGCATTGGCAAATGGGAAAGTTGTGATTATTAATTGCCATGGTTGCAAAGAGGTTTATTTTCCAGAAACGCTAGCAGAAGAATTACAAAATGACTTGTCAGATACGAAAGACGTGATTGAGATTATCACAAGAGATTATATCTGTAATCCGGATAATTTAAAGCTGCAATTAAAGAAATATATGGCTAAGCTTAGCCTAGCAGATACCATTTTGGTTTTTTCCTGTGGAGTGGGAATCCAGACGGTGGCTGACTTATTTGAGGATAAAAGAGTCTACTCCTGCTGTGATACCTATCCCTTGCCAGGTTTTCAAGGGGTCACTCCACTTGAATTTAATTGTGCCCAATGTGGAGAATGCCATTTAAATTTTACCGGTGGAATCTGCCCCATTAGCTCATGTTCAAAAAGTCTTGTTAACGGTCAATGCGGTGGTGCTAAAAATGGTATGTGTGAAGTTGACAAGGAGATGGAATGTGGATGGGAACGAATTTATCGAAAATTAGAAAAACTGGATAAATTAGCAATCTTAAATAGTGATGGGCCAAAAGTCCGTAATTTTGGAAAGCCAGATGCAGACGATAAGAAAGAATAATTCAAGAGAATGAGGAGCAATGACAAATGAGAATAACAAAGCTGTTTGAAGACAATGAGTTTGTATTAACGGCAGAGCTAGGGCCTCCCAAAGGCGTTCATATTGAGTCTTTACTTGATCATGCCCATAAACACTTAAAGGGCCGGGTCCATGCTTTAAATATAACGGACAACCAATCCTCGGTTATGCGGACCGGTTCTTTGGCAACGTGTAAAGTATTGAAAGACCAAGGGTTTTTGCCAATCCTTCAAATGACCTGTCGCGATCGAAATCGGATTGCCCTTCAGTCGGATGTATTAAGTGCAGCCTTATTAGGGATTGAAAATTTATTGCTGCTAACGGGGGACTACACAACCTTAGGCGATCATCCTCAAGCAAAACCAGTCTTTGATCTGGATTCGGTGTCATTGATTCACGCCGTTAAAGGTTTAGAAGAAGGCTATGACCTAGCAGGCAATGAAGTTGTTGGAAAACCGCCTAAGTTTGCCAAGGGAGCAGTGGTGTCCCCTTGTAGCGATTCAGTCGATATTCAACTTGCTAAAATGGAGGCAAAGGTTAAGGCCGGAGCCGAATATTTCCAAACCCAGGGTGTTTTTGAACCCGATAAGTTTTTAGAATTTATGGAAAAAGCAAAGCAATTTGGTGTGCCTGTTCAAGTTGGACTGATCATTCCTAAGAGTGTCGGCATGTGTCGTTTTATGAATGGCAATGTCGCTGGGATTCATGTGCCAGAGGAAATGATTGACGAATTAAAGGCCGATCAAGAAAAAACAAAGGCCGGTGATACCGGGGTTGAAATTACTGCCCGTCTGATCAAAGAATGTAAAGACTATTGCCAAGGTGTTCACATTATGGCCCTTGGTTGGGAAAATAGAATTCCTGAAATTCTTGATCGAGCAGGGATTGCGCCACTAGCAGAATAATTAAGGGGACTGTGGCGGGGAAATCAAGGTTGGGTAAAAATTGTACTTCAAAATGTCAGCAATTCTTAAACACTTATGGTATAATGATAAAATTAAATAACGATAAGGAAAGTGAGGAAAGATGACTTTAAAGAAAAGAAGTTTATGGATTATTCTTGGCGTTGTTGGTGCTTTGGTGATAGTATTATTATCCTTAGTTCAATTTTACGTTGATTATATGTGGTTTTCAGAAGTGGCTTATACGGAAGTTTTCTTAAAGGAGTTGCTTACTAAAATCCAGTTAGGCATACCTGTTTTTTTTGTTCTTCTAGCGGGCATGATTATTTTTTCCAGTCAATTAGTAAAACGAATAAATCCTGAAGATCATATTCCTTTTAAAAATAGAAGTAAGCACTATAAGTGGCTTTATGCACTCCTTGTTTTAGGGATTTCTTTATTGGCAAGTTTATTTGTTGTCAATCAAATTTGGTATTTATTTTTAGAATTTATTAATCAGACAAATTTCGGCTTGTCCGATCCGATTTTTAACCAAGATATTGCCTTTTATTTTTTTACCAAGCCCTTTTTTGAAATGATCTATGTGATTATTCGCTCCCTCTATTTAGGGGCAGCCTTAATTATCATTGCTTACTACGCCTATCAAACGATTTTTAAAAATAAAATTAATCTATTTGAAGGAGACCAGAAATTTAGCGATTTAAGAGAAAATTCTGGTCGTTACCTTAAAGATTATGCCAAAGATAATCTTAAATTAATTGGTATTTTAGTCGGAACATTTTTAATCCTATTAACACCTCAATATCTTTTTGAAGCCTATGACTATTTGTATTCAACGAGTGGGATTGTCTTTGGGCCAGGGACAGCAGACATTGATGTAGGACTAAAAATTGTCATCTTAAAAGCCGGCTTAGCCCTAATTTTTGGAATTATTGCCATTGTTGGCGGCCTTAAAAAGAATTTCAAATTAATTCTTAGTGGTCCAATTATTCTACTTTTGGTTACGGGACTTGGTGCTGCTGGCCAAGGCATCTACGAATCCCTGGTGGTTGTACCGAATCAATTTGTTAAAGAAGAAAAGTATATAGCCAATAATATAAAATTCACCCAAACAGCCTACGATTTACTTGATGTGGAAGTCGTCGATTTTTCAGGCAGTCAAGAATTAACAGCCCAAGATATTGAAGAAAATGAGATTACCATTAATAATATTCCCATTAATGATCAGGCCCCCACCAAAGATATGTATAATTCCCTGCAGGGGATTAGAAATTACTATCAATTTTATGATATTGATGTTGATCGCTACACTATCGATGGGGACTATACACAAGTTTTCCTAGGTGGGCGAGAAATTAATAATGATCTATTACCTGACCAAGCAAAAACCTGGGTAAATGAGCATTTAAAGTACACCCATGGCTTTGGTGTGGCTATGTCGCCGGTTAACGAAACCAATGCGTCGGGCCAGCCAGAACTAATTATTAAAGATATTCCGCCGAAATCAGAATATGCCGAAATTGAAATTGACCAGCCACGCATTTATTTTGGTGAAAGTGATTATGATTATATTATCACAAATTGCACGACCCCCGAATTTGATTATCCCGAGGGTGATGATAATCAGGAGATTTTCTATTCTGGCACAGCTGGTATTCCGATGACCTTTTTAAACCGATTGGCCTTTGCTATTTATCATGGGTCAGTGGAACTCTTACTAGCTAATGAAATTACACCCGATAGTCAAATGATCATTCATCGAAATGTAGCTCAGAGAATTAAGAAGATTGCTCCTTTTTTGTCTTATGATAGCGATCCTTATTTAACTATCGCCGATGGGAAACTCTATTGGATTATCGATGCTTTTACAACTAGTGACCGTTATCCTTATTCGACCCCGTTTAATGATTCGGGCTATAATTATATTAGAAATTCAGTTAAACTAGTGGTTGATGCTTATAATGGAGATGTTACTTTTTATCAAGTTGAAGATGATCCAGTTCTAGAAACCTATGGGAAGATTTATCCTGATTTGCTAAAGGATATTTCTCAGATGCCGAGCGAAATTAGAGCCCATATCCGTTATTCAAAAACCCTTTTTGATATCCAAGCGGATATATACAAGACCTATCACATGTCAAATCCTCAAGTTTTTTATAATAAGGAAGACCAATGGGAAGCAGCCAGTCAATATGCTGAATCAGAGAAAACAGAAGTATCGCTGGCCTCATCCTACATTATTATGAAGTTGCCGCAGCGACAAGAAGAATTTATGCTGACAGCAACCTTTACCCCTAAAGATAAAGATAATATGAATGCCTGGTTAGCGGGTGTATCCGACGGTGAGGAATATGGGAAACTGATTTTGTACCAATTTCCTAAACAGCAACTAGTCTATGGACCCATGCAAATTGAACAGCGAATTGATCAGGATACGACGATTTCACCGCAATTAACCCTTTTAGGCCAACAAGGTTCACGGGTTTTGCGGGGGAATTTAATGACGATTCCGATTGAAGACGGGATCCTTTATGTTGAACCAGTCTATATTCAAGCAGCTAGTGGCGATAATAATTTGCCAGAAGTCAAAAAAGTAATTCTTTCCTATGGCAATCAATTGATCATGGCTGATAGCCTGCGGGGAGGAATTGAAGAATTGTTTGGCCTTGCCAAGGACGAGGCAGATGGTCAAAGCACGACTGATTCATCACTAATGGTCGCTGATACCTTTATCAACCAGGCCAATACCTTATTTGAAGAAGCCCAGGCAGCCCAGCGAGCTGGGGATTGGACCTTATATGGTCAAAAAATAAGCGAGTTAGAAAGTATTCTCAAACAAATGCAGGAGAGTGTTTCTTAGCCAATTAGCAAAACTTTAGGAGGTTTACATGCTTGATATAAAAAGAATTAGGGACGACCAAAAGGGTGTTCAAGAAGCCCTTAATAAACGGGGAGAGTATGATTTAGGGCCCGTTTTAGAACTTGATCATAAACGACGCAACCTGCTTAAGCAGGTTGAAGAGATGAAAAATCAAAAAAATCAGGTTTCTAAAGAAATTCCTAAATTAAAAAAAGATAAGCAAGATTGCTCAGATATTTTTGAGGAAATGAAAGAATTATCAAGCCAGATTAAAAAGCATGATGAGGAAATTCGAAACCTAGACGAAGCCATCCGTGAGCAACTATTATTTTTACCCAATACACCCCATGCCACTATTAAAGTCGGAAAAGATGAGACGGATAACTTAGAAATGCGAAAATGGGGTCAAGCAAAAAACTTTGATTTTGAGATTAAAGCCCATTGGGATATTGGCGTTGATTTAGATATTCTTGATTTTGAACGAGCGGTTAAAGTAACAGGTACGCGTTTTTCCATGTATAAGGGACAAGGGGCTAGGTTAGAGCGAGCCTTGATTAACTTTATGCTCTATATTCATTGTACCAAGCACAGCTACACCGAAATATCGCCGCCTTTTATGGTTAATCGCAGTTCAATGATTGGGACTGGTCAGTTGCCAAAGTTTGAAGAAGATGCCTTTCATCTGCCTAGTAAGGATTATTTTTTAGTCCCAACGGCCGAGGTTCCTTTAACAAATTTATACCGCGATGAAATATTAGCAGAGGCCGATCTGCCCAAATACTTGACAGCTTACACGCCCTGTTTTAGGCAAGAAGCCGGTTCAGCCGGGAGAGATACTAGGGGTTTAATCCGAAACCATCAATTCGATAAGGTTGAAATGGTTAAGTTTGTTCATCCCGACCAGTCGTATAAAGAGCTAGAAAGCTTGACCAAAGATGCTGAAGAAATTCTTCAATTATTAGAGCTTCCTTACCGAGTGGTTGAGCTTTGCACTGGAGATCTGGGATTTAGTTCAGCAAAAACTTATGATATTGAGGTTTGGATGCCTAGCTATAACCGTTATGTGGAAATTAGCTCTTGCTCAAACTTTGAAGATTATCAAGCCAGACGGGCAAATATTAAGTTTAGAGATGAAAAAACACGTAAAGCTCGATTTTTACATACCATCAATGGATCAGGTCTAGCAGTCGGTAGAACATTTGCAGCAATTCTAGAAAATTATCAGCAAGCGGATGGAAGCGTTAAAGTACCTGAGAAATTGGTTCATTATTTATGGGGAATAGATGTAATTAGAAAATAAGATTAAGAGATAATGACTAGTCACTTGACATAGAAGGATTATTGGGCTTATACTAACGCACATAAAGTTGATATGAAATTGGATAAAGGAGCAAAAGATGACAGAAAATACACGTGAACTAATTATCACTGCGGATGGTTATCAAAACATAAAAAAAGAATTAGAATATTTAAAGACTGTTAAGCGTCATGAGATAGCCGAACGCATTAAGATAGCAAGAGAATTTGGGGATTTAAGTGAAAATGCCGAATACGATGAAGCAAAGAACGAACAAGGTTTTACGGAAGGTCGCATTTCGGAATTAGAACATAAATTAAAGATCGCCGTTGTTATTGATGATAAAGATATTCATATCGAAGATGTTGGTGTGGGGAGTGTGGTAAAAATTAAAAATGCTTTGTTAGACTTAGTAGCAGAGTATAAAATTGTGGGGTCTGCGGAGTCAGACCCCATTAATAACCGTATTTCAAATGAATCACCGATTGGCTCAGCACTTATCGGGGCTAAGGTCGGTGATCTGGTAAAAGTGCAAATCCCCGACGGTGAAGCCTCATACCAAATTTTAGAAATTAAAAGATAGGAGTAAGCACTTGACAGTTGAAAATACAAGCGAATTGCTGAAAATTAGGAAAGATAAATTAACAAAATTACAGGAGTCAGGAAAAGATCCCTTTAAAGAAACGAGTTATAATGTAACGGCTTATGCTAAAGCGGTTGAAGATGATTATGAAAATTTTGAAGAAGCAGAGGTTTCCATGGCTGGGCGAATTATGTCTAAACGTGGCCAAGGAAAAGTATCCTTTTATGATTTGCAAGATTCGACGGGAAGGATTCAGTTGTTTTTGAAAAAAAATAATTTAAGTGACCAATACGATGAGATTAAAACCTATGATATCGGTGATATTATTGGGGTAAAGGGCCAAATCTTTAAAACTAAAATGGGTCAGATCTCAGTTCGTGTTTTAGAACTAACCCTTTTAAGCAAGTCCCTTCAAATCTTGCCTGAAAAATACCATGGTTTAAAGGATACCGAATTACGCTATCGCCAACGTTATGTTGATCTGATTGTCAATCCTGAAGTGAAGGAGGTCTTTCAGAAACGGTCGTTAATTTTAAGAAAAATAAGAGAGTTTTATGATGGTCATGGTTTTATTGAAGTTGAAACACCGGTTTTAGCGAATTTAGCGGGCGGGGCTAATGCTAGACCCTTTAAAACTCACCATAATGCCCTTGATATTCCCTTATACCTGCGAATTTCTTTAGAACTACCCCTTAAACGATTGATTGTTGGTGGCTTTGATAAGGTTTATGAAGTCAGTCGGGTCTTTCGAAATGAAGGCATGGATGCGACCCATAATCCCGAATTCACCTTACTTGAATCTTACCAGGCTTATGCCGATTATAATCAAGTGATGGATATGCTTGAAGACCTCTATCGCTTTTTAGCAAGGGAAGTTAATGGTTCTGAATTGGTTGAATACGGCGATTGTCAAATTGATCTGGCGCCACCCTTTAAACGGGCAAGAATGGTTGATCTAGTAAAAGAACATACGGGTGTTGACTTTGATGTGATGACCGATATTAATGATGCAAGAGAAGCGGCAGAAAGACTAGAAGTCACAATCGAGGATAAGCAAAGCATTAGTGAAATTATGGCTGAAGTCTTTGATGATTATGTTGAAGATAAACTCATTCAGCCAACCTTTGTGACCATGCATCCAGTTGAGCTTTCGCCACTAGCTAAGAAAGATTCCAATGATCCTCGCTATACCGAGCGTTTTGAATTATTTATCAACGGGGCTGAGTGTGCCAATGCTTTTTCGGAACTTAACGATCCTTTAGATCAAAGAGAACGGTTTTTAGCACAGGTACAGAAGATGACCGACGGCGATGAAGAAGCCCATCCCTTTGATGCCGACTTTATCAATGCCCTAGAAGTGGGTTTGCCGCCAACCGGTGGCTTAGGTATTGGTATTGATCGTTTAGTGATGCTTTTTACCAATCAACATAGTATTCGAGACGTTATTTTGTTTCCGACGATGAAGCCAATCGAAGGCTAAAGTAAGGAATGCCGCAGAAGTTCTAAAGGATTTTCTGCGGTAAAACCCTTTAGACAAGAAAAAAATAAAAAGAATTTGAAAAACCCCTTGACACTTTGGCTAAAAGCACCTATACTTAAGAAGTTGTCTTGTTGACCAAGGCTTAAAGAAAAAATAATTTTGAAATTAAAAAAAGTCTTGACAACAGATAATGAATCATGCTATAATAGAAAAGCTACTCGAGAGAGAAGC
>CAZJGM010000059.1:0-10569 GCA_964545675.1 uncultured Lachnospiraceae bacterium
ATTCATCCACCGCATAATCGAATAAGCGATAGCCTTGTTCTTCAATGATCGATCGAATTTTTCCTTGGTTGGAATTTAGAACATTAATGAGGGGGACAGGGCATTTAATCTCCATATTGATTCGTGTTTCTCGAACTTTCATAAAGACTTCAAAATCCCCATAACGATCCGACTGAATGGAAAAGAAGATATCCGTTGAAGACCCTGTGTTAGTATCCTTGTCACTAGGGTCTTTATCAATATAAAATTCTCCGTAAGTATCATTATCCATAAAGCGAAAGGGAATTAAAAAGTGCATAATTGGAAAGACCGGGCTTTCGCTACGGACCAAGGTTTCAAGAAGACTTTGGGCTGTGACCTGGAGCTTTGAAGCCGTTTCAGGATCGAGGGCCTTTTCCAGAAGCTGGGAGAGTTCCAGCTTGTCAGTCATTGCATCCCCAGCTAGGCCCGGTCGCCTTGAAGTGCTTAAGCGACTAAAGAGGATTTCGGCTTCTCTGGCATGGCTAAAGATTTGATTTTTCATGTCGAGAATTTCCTGGTCCGATAAATTAGACAAGGGTTTTAAGGCGGTTGCCAAACGCATCATGGCACTATCGAGTTGCGAGGCTTCACCCTTGTCGTAGCGGACAATCTGGTTAAGGATGGAGAGGATTGATTGATATTGTTTTTCGCTAGTTGAGGCTGCCCGCATCAGATTACCAAGGGTCGGGACCATTTCATCTTTAAGAAGACGGTCTAATTGGCCGGAAAGCTCGTCGCCGTTTAAATTTAGGGGACTGACCCCCTTGATTAAATTTTCCAGACGGGCCATTAGATTTTGGTCATTTGCAGCTTGGCCACCAGTTTGGCTGGTTAAAAGAAGCGATAAACGTGAGAGCAGGTGTTCGAGGCCAGCTCGTTGGTCAGAGCTAAGGGTCCCCATTAGGCGCAAGCTTTCATTTAAAAGGGCTTTAAAACTTTGGTCACGATTGACATAGGCATCAAAATGACGAAGGACTGACACGATCGCATCTTTTAATTGGGGATAACCATCAAGCTTGGCAAGGCCCCGTAGGCTATCAAAAAAACTGCCCTTAAAGAGGGTTTCGGTTTTATCCCGCAGCAAAAGTTCGCTTAGGAGCTCTTGGGTATCAAGAAAAATACCGTCTAAGAGCTCTTTAGGAATGGCAGCCGTGCTGCTTTCAAATAATTTAGACATCAAGACAAGTTTTCGCAGGGTTTCAGATTCCAGCGTTGTCTTACTTAAAAGAGGTTTGATGATTTCCTTTTGCAGATTTTGCATCAGGGTTTCTTTAAAGCCTTCTTTTGTTGTGTTTTCAGCCTTGTCGTCAATCTTGATTTTAAGGTCTGGATTGAGGATATCAAAAATGGCATCACCAGCGATTGGCTTGACCGGTGTATCGCTAACTTTATGGGATGGGGCGGCGGAGGTTATTCGTATACTATCGACCACGGGAAAAATCCTTTCTAATAGATGTCACATAGATGTCATAATTTCATTCTGTTTTTAGACTCTTTTGTTCTAATTAATCAAATTATACTTGAAAATCTTAGCAGATGCAATCTTTTAACGATCAGAATGGTTGAATTGAGAGTGAATTAAAGATATAATAAAAGCAAACAAAAAATAAGGCCTGAGCGTTTATGGCAATAGAGGCTTTAGTAAAGAACGCTGGCATAAATTTTTATAAAAGGATGGTAAGATATGAGTAGCTATGATTCTGGAAATGATTCAATATTAGAAATGTATATTTTTGAGTCGGAAACCTTGCTTGATCAATTAGATGAAATTTTTCTTTTATCGGAAGAAAACGAAGAGTTAACCCAAGAAGATATTAACGAAATTTTCCGCATTATGCACACCATTAAAGGCTCATCGGCAATGATGGAATTTGACACCATGGCCCATGCTGCTCATAAACTAGAAGATCTATTTTTTGCCATTCGAGAGAATGCGATTGACCCGGGTCACTTTGGGGCATTGATATATTTCGTCCTTGACTTCTCGAGTTTTTTAAAGGAAGAAGTGGAAAAGATTCGCCAAAACGAAAGCCTTTGTGAGGAAAACCAAGAGTTAATGAATAAAATTGACTGGTTTGTCAATAATTTAAATAAAGAAGCAGGTGGAACCGATGACCAGTGGGATGAAGCCAGTGTTGACTTAGATGATGACCTTAATGACCTTAGCAGCTTAGAAGAAAGTCAAGAAGAAAGTCAAGAAGAAAAGCAAGAAGAGGAATCGGATGATCCACCAAGCGGGGACAGCACTATTTATAATCTTCACGTCCGCTTTGTGGCCGATAGCCAGATGGAAAATATTCGGGCCTTTATGCTCGTCAATAAATTAGCATCCCTGGGGAAAGTCCTTAAAACCATCCCCAAGGAACTCAATAATAATCCGGAAGCAGCCGGGATCATCCTAAAAAACGGTTTTTTTTGTTCGGTCCAAACGGCCTGTGATCAACAAGCCGTAGAGGCAGCGGCCAAAAGCATTATATCGGTCGATAAGGTTTCATTTATTGAGGCCCTACCACAAAGTGATGATGATAAAAAGGCAAGGGTCGATCAAGAAGACCCAAAAGACCAAAAAACAAAGCTTAAAAAAGAAAAGCAAGAGGACAATAATAAACAAAACCACCGGCCAAAAGCGGTGGCTCAAAACCTGATCTCTGTTGACCTAACTAAACTCGATTCCCTCTTAAACTTGATTGGCGAAATTGTTATTGCTGAATCAATGGTCTTTGGCAGTGTCCAGCTGGAAAATGTTCGTGATGAAGCCTTTGAGAAATCAACCATCCAACTTCAGAAACTGACGGATGAACTTCAAGATATCGTTATGTCGATTCGGATGATTCCCATTGCCGGAACCTTTAAAAAGATGCAGCGGATTGTTCGAGATATTGGTAAAAAGCTTGATAAAGAAGTTGAATTTATCACCTTGGGAGAAAGTACCGAAGTTGATAAAACGATTATTGACGGCATTGCCGACCCCTTGATGCATTTGGTTCGAAATGCCATGGATCATGGGCTTGAAAGTCCCGAAGAGCGGATTGCGGCGGGAAAAAATCCAGTTGGACGGGTTATTTTATCGGCTCAGAATGTTGGCAGCGATATTGTTATCTCCGTTTCGGATGATGGAAAAGGCCTAGATCCCCAAATGATTTTGGAAATTGCCAAAGAAAAACGCCTCCTTGTTAAACCGGAAGATGAATATTCGGAAAAAGAAATTTTAGCTTTGATTATGGTTGCTGGTTTTTCATCCAATAAGGAAGTGACCGAGTTCTCCGGTCGTGGCGTTGGCATGGATGTGGTCAAGAAGAATATCGAAAAAGTAGGGGGCTCTATTTCCATTGAAAGTGAGAAAGGATCGGGAACCAATATCTTTCTTAAAATTCCCTTAACCCTCTCGATTATCTCCGGCATGGAAGTATTAGTTGGCGAGGATGTTTATGAAATTCCCATCTCCAATATCCGAGAATCCTTTAAGATTAAGGCCGACCAATTAATCACTGATCCTGATAATAATGAGATGGTAATGATCCGTGGGGTTTGTTATCCCCTTATTCGTCTTCACGATGTCTTTAGAAGCCAGCAAGAACCCCATGCCATTGAGGACGGGATTATGATGCTTGTTGATTCCGGTGAAACCTTGGCCTGTTTATTTATGGATGACTTAATTAAAAAACATCAAATTGTCGTTAAGGCCATTCCACCTTTCTTACATGAATATGCTGGAGATGATTCGGGGATAGCCGGTTGTACCATTTTAGGAAATGGGAATATCAGCTTAATCATTGATGTGCCCAGTATTGTAGATCTATATTAGTGAGGAGAGATACGTGATTAAGTTAAAGGAAAATGAGTTTCAAGCGATTACGTCCTATGTTTACGACAATTATGGGGTTGACTTGAGGAAAAAAAGACACTTGATTGAAGGCCGTTTAAGCCATCATATTTCGCAACTTGGTTTTGGTAATTTTTTAGATTATTTAAACTTCGTCAAACAAGATCGTAAAACTGATGAAATCAGCACCCTGATTAATAAGTTAACGACCAATCACACTTATTTTTTAAGGGAACACGAACATTTTGATTTTTATAAAAAAACGGTTTTACCCTGGATTGAAAATAGCCTTAAAACGCGAGACCTTCGGGTTTGGAGTGCCGGTTGCTCATCGGGCCAGGAACCCTATACCCTAGCCATGATTACCAGAGATTATCTGGGTAGTCGCCTAAGCTCTTGGGATAGTACCATTTTAGCTTCAGATATTTCCGAAAAAGTATTAAGTATCGCCCGCAGTGGTATTTATTCCATTGAAGAACTAGAAAAAGTGCCAAATGAATGGTTGAGAAAGTATTTTGTTAAAAAAGACTCTGAACAGATGGTCGTTTCTGATGCCCTTAGAAAGGGTGTTGCCTACCGTAGTTTTAATTTACTCGACCCCTTTTCCTTTAAAAAACCCTTCCAAGCGATTTTTTGTCGAAATGTCATGATTTATTTTGATGTCCCGACCAAAAATAAATTGGTCAAAAAATTCTATGATGCCTTAGAGCCAGGGGGCTACTTCTTCGTTGGCCAAAGCGAATCCCTATCAGCGGTGACCCATTCCTTTAAATACATTAAACCGTCGGTCTACCAGAAAAAGCTTTAACTTAAATACTGAGAAGCCATTAAAGAAAAACGAAGCCGTGTCGATAAAGGATATAGAAGACATAAATTTTACACGTTTAATGGATTTAAAAATAGATTGGAGGAAATAAAATGCCAAGACCAGTAGATAATTCATCATCATCCTTATCCTCATTAATGGCAAAAACAGGAGTAGGGGGCTTGGTTTCCGGTTTAAATACTGACGAATTAGTCGAAAGTATGACTGCCGGAACGACAGCTAAAGTAACAAAAGAAGAACAAAATCTGCAACTTCTTGAATGGAAGCAAAATGCCTATCGGGGTGTATCAAAAATATTTAAAGAATTCCAGTCAAAGTATATGGATATCTTATCACCCACCGATTTTAGAAGGGCATCCTTATTTAATACGACGGTGGCCAATACAGCGTCGACAAAGATAACAGCAACAGCGACCAGTGCGGCCGCTTCAGGAGCGATTACCATTGATAGCATTAGCCAACTAGCGACTAGCCAAAAACTGACCAGTAATGGTGGCGTTTCACCTGTTCTAGGGGGGGATCTGACCCTTGATGGGACGACGGAAGAATATCAGAATCTAGCGACTAGTCTAGAAGGAAAGTCTTTTATGATGGCAATTGACGGCCAAGTCCGGACCCTTAGCTTCAATTCAGATTTTACCAGTCAAGTATCGGATGCGGCTAGCTTTAAAAGTGCCATGCAAGAAAAAATAGATGGTGTTTTTGGCAAAAGAAGTGGGACTGATTCACTAATTGAAGTCGACCTTAGTGGCGAGAAATTAAGTTTTTCAGCAAGTGGGTCTAAATTGCAAGTAATGGCTTTAAATGGTGATGTCGATACATTGACCAAGCTTGGCCTTAGCGATGGCCAAAGCGATAAAATGAGTTTAACAGCAAAGCTTGAGAATCAACCCAACAAAGAAGCCCTGATAGGGGATAGTTTTAATTTTAAAATTAACCAAGTCGAATTTTCCTTTAGCAAGACTGATAACCTAGCCACTATAATGAACCGGATTAATGCCAGCAGTGCCGGGGTTAATCTTTCCTATTCGTCGATTGATGACCAGTTTTCCCTAACGTCTAATAAAAGTGGGGCCTTTAATAGCATGGAGATCGTCCAGACCGAAGGAAATTTACTTGATGTTTTTGGCTTGACTGAAAGTTCAGGTGTTATTAATGAAGCCGGGCAAAATGCCATTCTTAAGGTTAATGGGACGGAGATCGTCAGGACCTCCAATGCCTTCGAGGTCGAAGGTGTTAATGTCAAGCTGCTTGACAAAAGCCAAGTCGGGGATGACCCCATTACCATTAATCTCGATCGGGATGCCAGTGCCTTGACGGAAACAGTGACCACCTTTGTTGAAGATTATAATACTATGATTACAACCATCAATAAGATGATAAAAGAAGAGCGTCATTCCGATTATCCACCCTTGACCGAAGCTCAAAAAGCTGATATGACCGAAAAACAGATCGAGAAATGGGAAGAAAAGGCCAAGTCTGGCTTACTTAAAAATGATAATCAAATTAGGGGGATCACCGCGAGTATGCAGTCGCTTATGTATGCATCAGCAGTACCCGGGGGATTGACCCTCTTTAGTCTGGGCATTCAATCGGCTGGTTACGGTGAAAATGGAAAATTAACGATTGATAAAGACAAGCTTGAAACGGCACTTAGTAATAATCCTGGTGGGGTTCAAGAACTCTTTACCAATGCCGAGACTGGTTTGGCCAATCGGATGGATACCATTATTAAAAATGCCACTAAAACCTCAGGTCCTAGAGGGACTAGGGGAAGTTTAATTGAACTGGCTGGCTATGATGATACGACCTCCAGTGAAGAAAATAGCATCCAAGAAAAAATGAAACTCAGTAATGAAAGCATTGCCCAATTAAAACGCCTGTTAAAAACAGAGCAAACGCGCCTGTGGGGCAAGTTTACGACTCTTGAAACGACCTTGCAGCGTCTTAATGTGCAAAGCTCGATGATTATGAGCTTTGGTGAAACTGGTGCATAAAACGACGATTAAGGGGAAAAATAATGCCATATAACGATGCCTATAAGGATTCAAAACGAATGGCCCTAGAAACACTATCAAAGGGGAAAGTCGTTATTAAATTATTTGAAGAAGCTTCCAAACAAATCAAGGTGGGGATTTTTCAAATCGATCGAGAAGATAGTGTTAAGGCTTACGCAGCCATTGCCAAGGCTCAAAAAATAATCTCAACCTTGAGCCAATCTTTAGATATGCAATACCCAATCTCTCTAGAGTTACGGGAAATGTATGATTTTATTTATGGCCAATTAGGTCAAGCAAATGTTGAAAAAGACAAGGCTCTTTTAAATGATATGTGGGAATTGGTTAATGAATTAAAAGTTGCTTTTAGACAAGCGGATAGTGCCAGCGGTGACTTAAAGACAGAAGGAAAATAATATGGAAAAACAAAACTCCTACGAATTGTCTGAGCAAAAGATTCATCTTTTGAAGGAATATGTCTCTACCGGTGAAGAAATTTTAAGTAATATCGACTCTTGGGAGGTTCTTGAGGGTATTTTGGCCCAGCGTGATTATTTGATTCGCAAGATCGAAAATTTAGAAAAAACAATTGAAGAATCAATCTTTCTTCATCCCAGTAGCAAGTGGCAGGAAGATGAAATTAAACGATTGGTTAAATTAATTCTCGATATTGATCAAAGTGCCGTGGAAAATATTCAAAAGGAACAGAAAAAAACCTTAGAGGAATTAAAAGCCAACCAGCAGAAAAAGAAGTTTATTGACTATGAAGTTCCAGCTCCTGAAAGTCAGGGGCGGCGGATGGATATAAAAAAATAAGGGTGTCGACACTTTATCAATAAAGTTTAGTAAATGATCGAAAAAAACTTAAAATATTAGCGGGTCCAGCAATTTTAATTGTTGTATCCGCTTTCTTATGTTACAATAAAGTGGATAAAAATTTATAAAAAACAAAGCAAGCTAACGCTTAAAAAGGAGAGACGAATGATTGGAGATTCACTCACCACTAGTTTATATGAAAAGGCTCTCGATGGGACCTGGCAACGCCAACAGGCAATTTCAAATAATATTGCCAATGCCGAAACCCCACGTTATAAGGCCTTAAAAGTTAATTTTGAAAGCACACTAAAAAATGCCATGGCTAACTTAAATGAAAATGACCAGGCCAAGAAAAATATAAAAGCCATTCAGGATGCAAAAATCCGGATTGGGGCCGATCGAGCAAGTGCCAATCAACTCGATCGTAACAATGTCGACTTAGATTCTGAAAACATTGATATGGCAAAGGCGACGGCCCAATACTATTATTTGGTCAATGGGATTAATTCATCCTTTTCCAGAATTAAATATGCACTTAGTGAAGGGAGATAAGGATGAGCTTTTTAAGTAGTTTTGATATTTCCGGCTCTGGCATGACAGCCCAAAAATTTCGTCTTGATATGGTTTCCCAAAATATTGCTAACGCTCAGGTGACGAGGACCGAAAGTGGTGAGCCCTACCGGCGCAAGATGGTCGTCCTGCGCAGCTCAAAGATGGGGGCCTTTCAAGATATTCTCGATTCTAAATTGAAGGTTCAAAAAAGAGGCGTTCAAGTCGAAGCGGTCCTCGATGACCCATCGGCCTTAGTGCCCGTTTATGACCCAAGCCATCCTGATGCCAATGATGATGGTTATGTGATCTATCCCAATGTTAATACGGCCCAAGAAATGGTCGATGCCCTAGGGGCTAGTCGGGCCTATGAGGCCAATGTGACAGCCTTTAATGCAACCAAATCAATTGTAATGAAAGCCCTTGAAATAGGGAAATAGGAGGCAAAATGATTATCCCATTAAATAGTATTATGACCGAGTCATTACTGACTAGTGATCTGACAAAAACGGCAGAAGCAGGACTTGCCCAAGATCCGGCCCAAGGTTTTCAAAATGTTCTAAATGATGTGATAGCAAATGCTGAAGAAACCGAAGCGGTGACCAAAGTTGATGCCTATAATCTATCGGTTGGCAATATGGATGATACCCATACCATGATGATCAATATGGCCAAGGCCGACATTGCTTTGCAGACCATGGTTCAATTACGAAATAAGGTATTAAGTGCCTATACTGAAGTGATGGGTACGAGTTTATAAAAAAGCCAAGGATAAAAATTGTGAAATTTGCTAGAACCACTTAGGGGATACAGATTTCACAGTTTTTCTATGCGATGAATAAAAAAATTGATGAATAAAAAAATTAAAGAGATCCTATAGAGCCGAGTTGAGGGAAAAATGCCAGAACAATTAAAAAAACTGATTGAAAATATAAAACAATTTTGGGGGAAAATCTCTAAAAAGATGAAGACCGTCATTATTGTAGCCGCAATAGTCATACTCGTGGGATCATTGGCCTTAACAATTGTATTAAATACAAAGTCCTATGTTCCTCTCTTTTCGGATTTAACGGATGTTGAAACGACTGAGATTATGGCAGCCTTGCAAGATTTAGGGGTGGCGGTCCAATTAAAAGATGGGAAAATTATGGTCCCTTCTAAAGAAGAGGCAACGATTCGGATGCAATTAGCAACTGAAGGGTATCCCAAGAGTGGGCTGAGTTATTATTTAATTCAAGATAGTTCAAATATCTTATCGACCGATTACGAAAGGCAACAGTATAAGAACCTCCAGCTGCAGGAGCGAATCGGGGCAAGCATTAAGACGATCACTGGGGTTGATGATGCCGTGGTGACCGTCTCCATTCCCGATGAGAATGTTTTTTACCTGCAAGATTCTGAACCAACAACGACATCGGTGATTATTCACTTAAAGCCAGGGGTGACCTTGACTGAAACCCAGATTTTGGGAATTCAAAACTTGATTTCAAAATCAGTTTCGGGATTGGACAAGCAAAATATTGCCCTTACCGATGGCGATGGAAATGATCTGGTGGCCTCGGCAGAATCGCTCTCTGGCGGAGCCTCAAAGATAAAACTAACCAGGGAGATTGAAAGAGATTTAACGACAAAGGTTCGCAATGTCCTTAATGGCCCCTTTGATCCGGCCCAATATAAGGTGTCGGTAACGGCCAATTTAAACACTGATGCCGTTAAGCAAGAATCAGTAACTTATACCCCCTCGCCAGATGGGGAAAATTCTGGTGTTATTAATCAGGAATCGTCGTCCTTTCAAATTGATGGTGGGGGCTTGGTTGATGGTGGTATCGCTGGTACAACCGGAAACACTGATGTAACCACCTATGCAGAAGCCATCCAAGGCGAGGGTGGTTTAGTGTCTGGTTTTACCGAAGACACCACTTATTCGGTTAGTTCGGAAATGACCCAAACGGAGAAAAAGGAACCAACCATTGATGCTGTTTCCATTGCCGTTGCCCTTGACCGGGTCGAACTCAATGTTGTTGAGCGTGAAAACCTAACCCAATTAGTGGCCTTTGCTGCCGGGGTAAATCCGGAGAATGTAACCATCCGAAATTTTGAATTTTATGCCGAAGAGGTGGAGATTGAAGAACCGGGACTCTTTGGGGACTTAGGAATGGTCTTATTAATTGCTGGAATTAGCGGGGCGGCACTTTTACTTATTTTAATTATCTTATTGGTCGTCTTGCGGGGACGCAAAAAGAAAAAAGGCCAACAAAAAATGGTGGCAGCCGGTGACGATGATGGCATTTTTGCTGATGAGGGACCACCGCTTCCAGAGCTTAAACCAATTCAAGCTGTGGTCGATGATAAGAAAGAAAAAGTGAAAGATTTTGCGGCCGATAATCCGGAGATTGTCGCCCAATTATTTAAATCATGGATCAAGAATGAGGGAGAATAAAGATGAGAGCCCAGGAGCTAATAAATGGCAAGTGAATTGACACCCCGACAAAAAGCCGCTCAAATGGTTATTGCACTTGGTGCAGATGTTGCCTCTC
>CAZJGM010000060.1:0-4560 GCA_964545675.1 uncultured Lachnospiraceae bacterium
ACTATTATAATACTGGTAGAGCCAGCCGATAATCTCGACTTGACCACTCTCGCTTTCGACATCAAAGTAGTCTTCGGGAATATCATGGACCAGTTGATAAAGAACCCCATCAGGATCATTGTAGGATATGGTCAGTAGGAGCTCGGCGTAATCATCGGTCTTTTCAAAAAGCTGGGGTAGGTTATCATTCAGGGCATTGCACTGCTTGATAAATAAGCGGTGGAAGAATTTTTCCATGGCCAGGGCCGAGGCATCCATCTTCCATTCTGCCAGTTGGTCTAGTTCCTGGTCGGTAAAATCTAAGGAGGTCTGGCGGTAGTGGGTGACCATCTCCGGTTCATTAACACCGTCTCGGCCTGACGAAAGCAGGCGCATCTTATCCGGCAGGTAATGGTTGACCTCCATAAAACGAAGGGCAATCAGGCGGTTAAACCAGGTGTAGGCCACCTCTTCGACCAGGCTGTCAAAGGCCCTGGCATAATCGGTGGTCTCTTGTCTTTTGCCTAATTCTTCTTTTAGCTTATGGTAGTGGTTGACTTCCTGGCCATAAATTTTATAGGGGGTGGCGGCCTTGATATCAAAGAGGACCATATCAGCCGTCGACCCGGCAAGCGGTGGGACAATTCCTGATTGGGTAATGCCGATCAGGGCGGCCTGATTGATTATTTCTTGTCTGAGCTTGTTTCGGGCATTGATGGCAAAATTTTTTAACAGTGTTTTATCCATGGTCTTTCCTCTCTAAAACTCAATGTTTAAGATGATATTGTCTTCAATATGGCTTTCTAATTCTTCCTTTAAGGCTTGCAAATATTTTTCAATATCGTTTTTTGTTTCGATCTGCCAAGACTTTGATAGGTCTTTCATCCGGATGCTTTTATGTATTTTAAGCTCTTTTACAAGCGTCCCTGAAGCTTGACCATCGTCTTTTTCTTTGGCCCGATTTTCTTTTTCTTTCTTAATGTCATTTAAAAACCGGGTCTCCAAGGCTTGGGCTTCGACGATAAAGCCATTAACCTGGGCGATGTTATTGCAGCTTTTAGCCTTGTCTAAAAGATTTGAAAAAGCGAAATCAAAGCGGCTGGTCAGGCTTTCTTCAAGATTGCTGTTTTTTAGGGCTGCCTGGACATTTTCCTGGGCGTGGTCAATGGCCGCTTTAACCGGCCCCACTTGGTCGGCTAGGATTTGCTGATAAATGGTTGAAAAACCGTGATTAAGGTCTGGTAGTTGACTAATCAAATTATAAGGATTTGCCATCTTTAAAATTTCTCTTATCTTTTTAACAATTTCTTCTATCTCATCATTTACGACAAAGGACTTGCTGTCTTCATATAAGGCTAAGTGGCCTTGGCTGGTCTCCCAGATAATTTTTTGTTGGCCGGCCAGAAAAGACTTGACTTGGGGGTAGGATTCGGAAAAATCCAAATAATCGTCTTCGTGTTCCCTAATATAGGCAAAGACATCCTTTTCCTTATCCATGGCGGTGGTCATTTGGATTAATTGACGGCCGTCTTCGATAATGCTTTTACCCGGATAATGACCCAGCTGATAGGCTAACAAGCTTCTTTTTAGTTCCTCTACCATCTGGAGGGCTAAGTGATTAAAGTGGATGGCCATGGCGTCGGAATCATCGGTTGAGATGGTCGTTTTAAAGACTTCTTTGGCCACTAATTTTAAACTTCGTTTCATGATCTCGGGGACCATTTCTTTTTCTTCGATCAGGAGTTTTTCCACATAGGCCCGCTTGGTCAGGTAGTCGACAATTTTTTCCGCCCCTTGATTGACCAAGGAGACGGTATTGCCATTTAGGGTCAAGCTGATTAGGCCATCTTTGAAACACTTGGCAATCATCCAGGCCATATCGCTTTCTAAAAAGCCATAGGGGGCTTTGCTAAAACGATTTTCAATCTCTTTTAGGGAGATTTTAGTATGATTGCGGGTTTTCATGCGGATAAAATCCAATATTTCTCTAATGGCATTTTCATTAGGGCTAGCTTGACCGGCTAGGCTGATCTGGCCCGAGGACTCTTCTTTAAGCAACTTATAGATGTCTCCTTGGTCCATGGGGCTAGTAAGATAGCTTAGCTTATGATAAACAGTGGCGATTAAGCGCTCCAGGCTTTCATTTAAATTGTATTTAAAGTCGCGACCGGCTAGGGGCAAGCAGTCACCATTTACATAAAAGCTGGCCTCTTTTAAGGCTTCTTGTAAAAAGAGTTTTGACCGGTCTTCATGCTTTTTCATCTCGGCCCCTTTGATTGCTCTGATTTCTTCAAACTTAGGGATATTTCCCGCCCCGGGCGAATTTAAAAACTTTTCAATTTTCATGGCCAGGCGCAGTTCATTTAAAAACTCGGCATCACTGGGTAAGTCGACATAGACATCCTGGCCGGTCCCACTTTGCATGCGCAAGGATCCCTCTTGCCTGCTTAAGTGAGAATAGGGGGTGACCACCCGAACACCAAAATCAAATGCCTGATTGGCCTTATAGGGATGATCATCGACAAAACGATTATAGGCAAAGGCGTAGCGGTTTTTAAAGCCCGGCGCCCTTATTTTTTCCTCGGGAAAAAGATCGGCAAAGATCAGCTCGGCCACTTTTTTTCCCACCTGGATGCTTTGGATCTCTTGGTTTTCGATTTCCCGGTTAATTTCTTGTTCTTCATCGGTTAAGAAGATATAGATATCGCCACTTTTTTGAACCAGCATTTGTTTGACCAAAGTATCCAGGGCTGCCTCAACGCGGTCTTTTAAGAGTCTGCGATCATCATCGATATTGGCCACCATCAGGGTGGTTATATTATCGAGGTTGGCATGGATTTCTTTGACATATTTAATCATAAAGAGGGTTTTAAAAACATTTACCGTAAAATTATCCTCTTCCCCATCGGGGTTAATCAATTTATTATCCAGTGCTCTGGCGACAACGACCGAATGGCTATGGTCTAAAAACTTATTAAGGGCACCGTAAAAAATATTAAAGGGGACAATGGCCCCGACCGAATCCTCCATCAATTTTTCAGCACTCTCTTTAAAGAGGGCCAGCATGGACCGCTCCCCTTCCGATAGGTGTTTGCCACTGGCCCCATGCTTGCGAATTGAAGTCAGGACACCGGCTAAGATGTTAAATTGATAGGGAATAAAGGGATAGACCTGGCAAAAATCATTTTTATCCTCGTAGAGCTTCTTTTCGATCCCATCATTAAAGATGATGAGGTTTTTAATAATCGTTTCTTTGTTTTCATATAAGACCGCCAGGGTTTGCTTGGCGGTCTCATTTTTTTCGAGTATCCGCAGCTTGATGACTTCATCGACATTGGCCGAGGTTAAACTCAGACGGGTATCAAAGCGACCTTGGATCTTGGAAAAATCCCGTCCCTTAACTTCGGTGATGGCGTCAATATCTTGTTGGGAGGTAACGATAATCCAGGCCCGGCCCTGACACAGGGTTCCCAGGTCTTCGGTGATGGTCTGCAGGTTTAGCATTAAATCGGTGTTATCGCCAATGTACTGGCCCATTTCATCAACCAAAAAAACGATGTGATGGTCAGCCCCTTTTTGATTAATGTAATCATTGATCATTTGACAAAAACGATCGATGCTGATCTGGTAGGGCTTAACGGTGGTCCTGGCCCAGTCATTGGCCGTGTCCAGGCTCATAAAGCCACTTTCTGCTAGGGCCTTGGCCACCTTATCTTTAAAAAAATTAAATTTATGGCGGGAGCCCTCCCACTCCTCACCCGTGATTTCTTTGTAGTGGTCCCTAAAGTCTTCATACGCTTTTTCCTCAATTAATTGTCTCTCTAAATCGGCCACATGGGGGTTGGTGCTGTAGCCCAGCTTTTCATTAAAGACTTTTAAAAAAACATTGAGAATGCCGTCCTTATCTTTTTTGCCCGATGTTTCACTCTTTGAATCGATGTTAAACAAGATCACATCGGTTGACACCGACGAAGCCAGGTCCATATCGGCTATGACCATGGGGTTTTTTATCTTCTCATCTTCTAGAAAATAATCGATGGCTCTTTTATTATCAACGACCTTATTTTCTAGGAGGTAGGATAAAATCTTGAGGAAGTGGGACTTACCACTGCCAAAGAAGCCGGAAATCCAGACGCCGATCTTATCGGTATGAGTATTAATACCCCTTTTATAAGACGAAAAAAAATCGCGAAAGTGTTTTTGCAATTCATTGGTGACGACATATTCTTCTAATTCTTGTTTAATAACTGTCAGATCATCCTGGCCAACTTTAACAACACCCTTAATATCCCGATCGATCGCTTTTGCAAACAAATCTTTAATTAACATATTAGCCTCCATTTATATTATCAGTGGTAGTGCCCGGTAGTAATTATCGTCTTTAAATTCCGAAAACAGCATTAAAGTCTGGCCATCATATTTGCCCGGATAGAAGAGGACCACCGGAAGGCGGTCAAAGGTCTGGTGCAGGCGGTTTAAAATATCGTGCGACCGGACAAAAGGAAAGATCTTGCCCACGCCGGTAATAAAAATAACGGCATTTTCCGGTGTATTGGCTTCGATATGGCTGGTAAAGAAGTT
>CAZJGM010000060.1:4660-10545 GCA_964545675.1 uncultured Lachnospiraceae bacterium
TCAAAGACATAGTAACCGACTTCATTGCCCAGGCCCTTATTGGACTTAAAGTCTTTTTTATTGATCTCACTTTCAATCCGATCTAATCGTTCTGCTAGGATCATTATTAATCACCTCCCCTTAATGCTTTAAGATAGGGATAAAGACCGGGGTCTTTCATCCTGTTTTCCAGGTCTAGGTCTAAGAGGACCTTGTTATAAACAAGCAGGCCACCTTCCTCAATGATCAGGTTGGCTTCTTTTAAATAAGACTTATAGGAACTGGCCAGTCTTTTTTTTGTTTGATCGGTAAAGCCTGCTACTTTTTCACTTTGGTCGGACTTATTTTTAAAAAAGATCCGCAGGCCTGAATCATCAAAGTTTTTCCTGCCCAAGATAATGTTTTCACGGTAACTTTCATAGAGATAGTCAAAAAACAAGCGGTCGGTCATCATAATACCAAGTAGGTTGATAATCTTTTGATCGCTGACATTTAAGCTAAAAAAAAGTTGGCTGACCGCTTGGGGCAGGGCCCTTGTCCGCCTGGCCACTTCATTAAGCTTTTGCCGGCCATAGGCAGGTGATGACGCTAATAAGATGTTTTCATTTTTCTGAAGGCCTTTGATTGTTTTCTCATCATAACCCTCTTTTAATAAGTGATTGTATTTTCTAAATTCGTTAAACCAAAAGCCCTTACTAACAGCACCGGCCTGATAGTTTCGTTTTTCCATGCCTTTAATCAATTTCAATTCTGATCGCTTCCAGTCGCAAAGATTGGCCAAGGGTACCTAATTGTTGGCCATCGGCATAGTATACTTGCAAGTCCCTCCGATTAGGGTCATTTTCCGGGAAACTCCCAAAATTTTGCACATGGCCTTCGTATTGGACCGAGTAATCTTTTGAAAGCCCACCATTAGCGTCAACTAGAACAAATTTAGCAGCTTCAATTCGTAAGCCTTCTCCCCTTGTTCCTGCAAACTCGCCATTTTTAGGCCAATCGTTAAAATTATCTTCATCATATAACCAGCCTTTGTTCTGTACATGAACATTATACTTGATTGTTAAAGCCTCCGGC
Organism: uncultured Lachnospiraceae bacterium; assembly: GCA_964545675.1. Classification (GTDB taxonomy): domain Bacteria; phylum Bacillota; class Clostridia; order Eubacteriales; family Eubacteriaceae; genus Acetobacterium. The sequence continues at coordinate 5,714 of CAZJGM010000060.1, forward strand.
ACGTCACCCGTCAATTTAATTTGGAAGCCTTCAAGGCGGAGACCCTGGCCCCGTGTTCCAAATGAACCGCGAGCCCATTCGTTTGCATTTTCCGGGATATCTCCTTTGTTTTCAACATGACTCCGGTTCTCAACAGCCAGACCCTCTTTATCAAGTCTTGCTTGCCCGTCAGATAAGTCTTCAGCTGCCAAAACACTTGATAAGAAAAGCATCGACGATAATACTACTAAGGATAAAATACTTACTGTAATTTTTTTCATTTTCCCTTCCTTTCAATTAAATTAAGATTGACGATTCCTTACATCCTGTAACCTCTTTTAAAAATATTATACCATTTATCCAGATCTTTATCTAGAATTGCTTCTTGGGCTAGCCTAAAAAAGCCTGTCCGCAGACAGGCTTTTTTTGTTTTTTACTTACTGTGGCAAATTGCTATAAAACGCATCATGATCCGATTGGGAATCAGGTGGGGTCTCGCCTTGGGGGACAAGTAAAATCTTAATTGCTTCTAAGCGATAGGCATAGCCCTCGGTCCCCGATTTTTCACCATTTTTCGCCCAATCGAGCCAACCGTAATTCTCAACATGGGTCTGATAATAGATATCAAACATCTTGGCATCGGCTCCGCTTAATGATATTTCAATCGCTTCTAAGCGGAGGGACTGGCCTTCGGTCCCACTCATCTCGCCACTTACTTTAAAGTCTTGCCAGCCTTTCTTTTCAACATGGGTTCGGTAGTTAAGACCCAGATCAGAGTCGCCTTGGTCAAGCTCGATTTTAATGCCTTCCAAGCGGAGGGCTTGACCTGAAGTCCCGCTTATTTCTCCATTACTGACAAAGTCTTGCCAAGCTTTATCTTGAATATGGGTTTGGTAACGCACTACCGGCGTTTTTTCCACTTCTTCGACAATGTGAAAGTCTTTAATGCTTTTTGTGGCTGTATTGCCTAGGCTATCTTTAACCTCAACAAAGAGGGTGTAAGTCCCGGCTTCAAGTGGCTTAAAGGCGACCTGGTCACCTGCTGAAAAATCTTGGATGGTTGTTACTGTATCGCCAAATTGATAGTAAAATTTATAGGTGTAGGGGGCTTGCCCACCCAGGCCATTGGCCGCTAAAACAATCTCTGTATTAACCCTTTGATCAGGCTCTTTATTAGTCGTAAAATCATCGACTTGCAAGTCTCGAGCGGGCCACTCAATAAAGGGCAGCCACTGTTGCCTAGCAAAGGTCTCGGCATAAGATCCCGGTACGCCGTAAATACTGACCTTACTGGATCCTTCAAAAGCTCGCCGGTGGATGGTTTTTATGTTTTCCCCAATAAAGGCCTTGTTTAAATTTAAGCAATAAGCAAATGCTTTCTCGCTAATCTCGGTCAATCCACTACCAACTTCAACTTGATCCAAGGACGTACACCAATCAAAGATACTATCAGCGATCCATTCTACGCTATCGGGTATGCTAGCACTCTTTAAACTCTCACAATGAGCAAATGCTAAATAACCAATGCTTTTTAAGCCCTCAGGCAATGTAATGGTCTCTAAACCTTTGCACCTATAAAAGCTACCTTCACTCAGCTGGCTCACACCTGCCGGTATTTCCATCTCCTTAATGGCATGGCAGGCTTCAAAAGCGAAGTTGCCAATCTCTGTGACACTTTCAGGTAAGCCTGTTAAGGTTAATTTTTCATTGTTCCTAAAGGCATATGCCCCAATTTTTTTAAGCTTGTTTCCAAAAAGCACGGTTGTTAAGTTTTTACACCCAGAAAAAGTCCCGCCACCAAGATCAATTAGACCCTCGCCAAGGTCAACCGTCTTCAAATTTACACAATCTGAAAAGGCTCCTTGGAAGGTCTGGGGAGATCCCAAAATGGTTGTGACACTATCGGGGATGGTCACAATTTCTAACGTTTCGTTGTAACGAAAGCACCCGGCATGGATGGCCACGACTTTTTTACCGGCTAAGGTTGAGGGAATGCGAAGATTGCGCTCATTCCCTGAGTAAATACCAATCTTAACGCCATCCTCATAATCCCAATAGTAATAATCCCCTTCGTATCCCTCGCTTTCAGTCTGTCTTTCTGCTTCTTGGTCATTAAGTGAATCACTGCCACTCTCAGCCATGACTCCGACCGGGATTAGGCTAATGATCAACAAGAAAACAACTAATACACTAAGGCCTCTTTTAAATCCATTCTTCATCGTTTTTCTCCTTTATCTTTTTAATTATTTATGTAAACGTCTACTGTTTAATTAAATCTTATCATGGCTAGTCAGCTCCTTCAATCATTGTTCACACCCTTTTCCTTCGATTGGCGGTGTTAATCATGCCCAAACAAACAAACCGGATGAAGAAATTCTTCATCCGGTTTGTTATTGGTGCTTTAATCTTATCTCTTTTTATTGGTTCTTACAGACCCATCGACTCTTTAATCTGAGCTTTCATTGTTTGTAACTTATAGTTACTTTCTTTGAGCGGGTTTGCCCCAACACACGCTAGATCTGCTGCTTCTTCAGCCAGATCAGCGGTCTTTTTCTTTCCTCTTACAAACTGCTCAACATCGACTAATCGCACCGGTATGGGAGCGATGCCGCCTGCGACTAGACGAACATCCTTAATCGTATCGCCTTCTTCTTTATAGGCATAGGCCAAAGAAGTAATGGCAAAATCAATTGATTCACGATCACGCAATTTTAGATAGCCGCATCGGTAACCATCAGCCTTAGGGATCCTAATCTCTGTAACCAGTTCGCCTGGCTTTAAGAGATCCTTGGAATCCATCACCTTGAAGAAGTCTTTAGCTGATAGTTCGCGTGCTGTCGTCTTAATTTTTGCGTCTAGTGCCACAAGAACTGGGCTTATGTCAGATGCATTCACCGAGTAACAGCCACAATTTAAGCAGCGTTTTGCTTCTTCTAATGCTTCTTTTCGGTTTAGGCTGGTCGTGTCTTCCTTATCTAAGGATCGCTCCGCAATTGGCGTATCGTCTTCAATTGCCGCCTTAGTTTCTTCGATTCGCGTGATGTCTTGCTTCAAGAAACCATTTGTCGCCGGCTTAGAATTAGCAGGGAAACCCATATAAGCGGTCATGTTTCGGGCGGCAATCACGCCGTCTCGAATCGCATCAATAGCAATCGATGGTCCCGCCATATCGCCACCAGCGTAGACGCCAGGGGTTTTTGTTTCTTTATCTTCACCGATATCAACGACTCCACGGGCACTTTTAATTTCATTCTTGAAGCGGTCGCCCAAGAAGTCCAGGTCAACTTTTTGCCCGGTTGCTAAAATAACCGAATCGGCTTCAAATACTTTAATGGTACACTCATCATAAGTTGGACAGAAGTTACCATCCTCATCACACACAGAGATACATTTCTTTGCTTGCATGCCCTCTACTTTACCATTGGCATCGGTCACAATTTTATTTAGTCCCCAGCCGTTAAAGATTTTAACGCCTTCTTCTTCGGCCCGATTAATTTCTTCCAGAACTGCCGGCATATCGTCTCGCTCTTCCAGGCAAATCAAGGTGACATCGTCTGCCCCTAAACGAACAGCTGTAAGGGCGACGTCCATTGCGACGTTTCCACCACCACAAACCAGAACACGCTTTCCAATTTGTTTAGTCATAAATTCTTTTACTTCAACTAAGAAATTAAGGCCAAATTCTGTTAATTCTTCGCCATCAATTCCTAATAGGGGCTGTTTCCAGGCACCGGTATTTAGAAATACGGAATCATAAGCTGCTTTAATCTCTTCAAACTGAATGTCTTTTCCGACTTCGATGTTCATCTTGAAGTCAACACCCATATTTTCAATGGCTTTTACCATAGTCCGGACATAGGTTTTCGGCATCCGATATTCGGGAATCCCATACATCAAGACACCACCGGCTTCATCCATTTTTTCGTAAATGGTCACACTGTGGCCAGCCTTACGAAGTTTATAGGCCGCCGCTAGACCACCTGGTCCACCACCGATGATCGCCGCTTTTTTACCGCTTTCTTTTCCCGGTGCTTGGTAAAATTTGTCGACATTTTCCATAATATAGTCGCCCAGTGTCCGCTCGACTGAATGGATGCTCACTGAATCGCCATAGTATTTTTGAACACAACCATCTTGACAAGGATGGGGACAAATCCGTGAGGTGAGTAAGGGGAGAGGGTTTGAACGCAGGATAATCTCTGCCGCCCCATCCCAATTGCCGTCTCTGATCTCTTGCATATAGGCGGGAATATCAATTCCTGCCGGACATCCTTTTTTACACATGGAAGGACCCGTCGAGAGACCACCCATGACTGAGTGATAGGCACTTCTTCCGTGAATGGCATAACACTCTTCGCCACCTTTTCTGGCACAATCTAGCCGTCCACCAACAGAATCAGGATAGCGGTAGTACCAGCAACGGACGTCTTGATTGATGTTTCCACCGATTGTCGCCGCATTTCGAACCAGCGGTGATGCGACACTTTTTGCCGCCTCAGCAAGAGCCTTTATTTCCTTTACAACCAAGTCTGACTCTTCAATTTGACATAGTTTTGTCAGGGCACCGACGGCAATGGTGTCACCTTCGTCGCGAATGTACTCGGCGTCTTCGATCGTCTTTAAGTTAACAATCGTATCCGGATAGTCTTTTAGAATTCTCTTTTTCAATCCGCCTAAAAGATCGGTCCCACCCGCCATGGGGCAAGCCAAGTCGGATGACTTGATGGTCTCTGTGGCATGATTAAAGTTTTTTGCATCGATATGATTAAAATTCTTCATTTATTTTACCTCCATTAAGCTTTCCCAAGGGCTTTAAGAACCTTGTCCGGCGTTACCGGGTATTCGTTGAATTC
>CAZJGM010000061.1:0-10521 GCA_964545675.1 uncultured Lachnospiraceae bacterium
TTCATCAATTCTCCTCCTAATTTCCTTTTCTTCTTTGAGCCATAATTTCCCGTTTTGCAACACGTATTGAAGAAACGAGCGTACGCTTGGCTGGACAAATAAATGAGCAACTGCCACATTCGATACAATCCATGGCATGGTTTTCTTCACATTTTTCCCACATATACCGAAGTGAATATTCAGAGAGATGTAGAGGTTGTAAATGAACTGGACAGACAGAAACACATTTTCCACAGCGGATACAATTTGATGGTTCTGGAGTAAAAGCTGTTTCTTTGGTGAGACAGAGAATTCCTGAAGTAGCTTTTATAACTGGTACATTTGTTTGAAATTGGGCAACACCCATCATCGGTCCGCCCATAATTACTTTTTCAGGTTCAACACTAAAACCGCCACATTGATCGATGACCGCTTGAAGACTAACACCAACACGGACCTCTAAGGTTTGTGGATTTTTAATGGCATCACCCACACACGTTAAATTACGCTTATAAAGTGGCATACCTGTTTCTAATGTTTCCGCTATTTGAGCAGCTGTTCCAACATTCAAAACAACAACACCGACATCTGCTGGCAAGCCCCCGGATGGGACTTCTCGTCCAGTTACAGCAGTAATTAACTGTTTTTCAGCTCCTTGTGGATATTTGGTTGGAAGAGAATACAGTTCAATTCTAGAATCATCGCCAATTGCTTGCTCAAGAACTTTAATAGCATCCATTTTATTATCTTCTACACCAATAATACCCTTGGAGACACCAACTGCTTTCATGGCAATTATTAAGCCTTTTACCACTTTTTCTGCACTATTAAGCATTAAGTGATGGTCGGCCGTTAAATAGGGCTCGCACTCAGCACCATTTAAAATAATACAATCAACATTTTTATCAGGTGGAATGGCTAATTTTACATGGGCTGGAAAAGTTGCCCCACCTAAGCCAACGATACCCGCCTCGACAATCATTTTTTTGATCGCCTCCGAATCCATTTGATCAAGTGATCCATAAGGTTTAATATTCGGATCAATCTTATCTTCTCCATCCGATTCAATTACAACAGCCATAACTAAATCACCATTAGGATGAGGTTTTTCTTCAACAGCAATAACTTTTCCCGATACACTCGAATGGATCGGTGCTGAAACAAAACCATTTGCTTGACCAATTTTTTGCCCTAAAAAAACAGAATCGCCCTTTTTAACAATTGGTGTACAAGGTGCACCAATGTGTAATGACATGGGAATCACTACCACATCTGGTGCAGGACCGTATCCAAAGGATACCGTCGTTGTACTTTCTTTTCTGTAAGGCGGGTGGATTCCTCCCTTAAAGGTTCCATGTTTTACATCCATATTAAGTAAACACCCCTTAACTAAAATTTTGATACAAGTCACATACTTGTATATATATGAGTCGTATCATAACATAAATATAAGCCTTTTTCTATATGTTAATAAAAAAATTGTTAAAAATTTGTTAATCTTTTTTATTCCCTTAATTTTTATTGATGTCCCATTATTTACTTTTTAAAAAAGCTTGATAAGCTTTGTAAGTCATAAACAAATCAATCTTTGACGACAATTCAAAGGGTGAATGCATACTCAAAAGAGCTGGTCCACAATCAAGAACATCCATTCCGTACTCAGCAAGGATATAAGCAATGGTCCCGCCACCGCCTAGGTCGATTCTGCCTAATTCTCCCATTTGCCAAATAACCTCGGCTTTATCCATAGTCTGCCGCATTTTACCCATAAATTCGGCGTGAGCATCATTAGAACCTGACTTCCCTCTTGCACCACCATATTTTGATAGAACAATTCCTCGGCCTAAATAAGCTGCATTGTATTTATCATGAGTCCCCGAAAAATTAGGGTCAAAGCCAGCGGTGACATCAGCTGAAAGCATTTCAGACTGCATTAACGAGCGGCGTAAAACAAGGTCTGGGTATTTATAGTCCATTAAGTGAATTACTTCAGCCACAGTATTTTCAAAAAAACGCGAGTGCATGCCAGTATCACCAACGCTTCCTATTTCTTCTTTATCGGCTAGAATTACACATTGGGTTCTTTGCGGAATTTCATCTTGATCAAGAAGTGCAGAAAGAGCAGTAAAAGCACAAATTCGATCATCTTGCCCATAACCACCGATCATGCTTTCATCAAATCCGATATTCCTAGCAGATCCCGCCGGTACAACCTCCAGTTCAGCACTTGCAAAATCTTCTTCGATAAGACCATACTTGTCATTTAAAATTTTCAAGAGATTAATTTTAACCCCATCTTTTAAATCTTTTTCAGGATAAGGACGATTGCCAATAATAAGATTAAGACCTTCACCATTAATCGCTTCAGCGATTTTTTTTGTATTTTGTTCCTTTGATAGGTGAGGTAATAAGTCGGTGATGCAAAAAACAGGTTCATCAGCCTCTTCGCCAATTGAAATATTGATTATTTCACCATTCTTTTTGCATACTAATCCATGAATAGCAAGGGGAATCGTTACCCACTGATACTTCTTGATGCCCCCATAATAGTGAGTTTTAAAAAAGCCTAATTGATCTGATTCGTAAAGGGGTGACGGTTTAAGGTCCAATCTCGGTGCATCAATATGAGCCCCAATAATCCCCATCCCTTGGTCAAGTTCATTTTTACCAATATAAAAAAACAACACAAACTTATTCTTATGAACGGCAAAGATTTTATCCCCAGCTTTAATCGTCCCTTTTTCTTTTAATTCCTCAAGGGGTTTAAAACCGGCCTTTTTGCCTAATTCAATGGCAATTTTAGCGGCTTGTCGTTCGGTTTTTCCCTTCGATAAAAAATCAAGATAGGCATCACTTAATTGCTTTAGTTTTTCATCCTCTTTAAAGTCAAACCAAGCAGATTCCCATTTTTTTTCTAATTTTTCTTTTAATAATATTCCTTTTGTCTTCTCTTTATCTTCTAAGTGCATTTTATTTTTCCTTTCTTACTGCCAATCTAATCAATAATTTCAATATTATCCAGTTGTTCTTTAAAATTTTTACGAACGGCTGCAATATATGAGACCCTTAAGGACATTTGTTCATCGGATTCTTCTTCTGTTAATCCAATTGTTTTTTTCTTATTGGCTAATTCATTAATCCGTTCAATCATTTCTTTTGTAATCATAAGTCTCCAAACTTTCTTTAAATTTTAATAATTTTTTTATCAATCAACCTTTGTAAACTTAACATTAAGCCAAGCTTTCCATGATAATAGGTAAGGCCCCCTTGAAAATAAACAATATAAGGTTCACGCATGGGGGCATCGGCCGATAATTCGATCGATGACCCTTGGATAAAGGCTCCTGCTGCCATAATAATTGGATCTGCATAGCCCGGCATTTCCCAAGGCTCAGGCGTTAAAAAACTATCAACCGGAGCAGCTTCTTGAATGGCCCGACAAAATATTTTAACCGCTTCAGGATTTTTTAGCTTAACACTTTGAATAATATCACTTCGGTAGGCTTTAATTTCAGGACAGACTTCAAAGCCCAAGGATTTATAAACGCCCGCCACTAAAATAGCTGCTTTAAGGGCTTGGCCTACAACGGTCGGAGCTAAAAAAAGGCCTTGTAATAAAATGCGATTTACCCCCAAAGTTGCCCCTGTTTCTTTTGCTACTCCAGGGGCTGAAAGACGACAGGCAGCAAGGTAAACCAAGTCTTTACGACCGACAAGGTAACCACCAGTCGGGGCTAATCCGCCGCCTGGATTTTTAATTAAGGAACCAGCCATTAAATCGGCTCCGATTGCTGTTGGTTCTAAATGATCAATAAATTCACCATAGCAATTATCCACAAAAACAACAACATCTTTTTTTATGGTCCGAATTTTTTCGATCATTTGTTTCATTTCTTCAAGGTCAATGGCAGGTCGCCAACTATAACCGGTTGACCGTTGAATATAGACCATCTTAACCTCATCGGTAATGGCACTTAAAATAGATCTTTCAGAGAACTTTCCCTCAGCAGTCAGCTCAATTTGTTGGTAATCAATGCCATAATCCTTTAAGGTACCATGGCCAACATGCTTGTTTGATCGACCAATAACCGTCTCAATGGTATCGTAAGGCCTTCCGGAAATAGAAAGAAGGGTATCACCTGGTCTTAAAACCCCATAGAGTGCTAGAGAAATCGCATGAGTCCCAGAAGAAATATGAGGTCTGACTAAGGCATCTTCCCCATAAAAAACATCGGCATATATTTTTTCAAGGGTTTCTCGTCCCACATCATCATAGCCGTATCCAGTTGATACAGCAAAATGTCGCTCGCTTAATTGCTGTTTTTGCATGGCTTTAATGACTCGGTACTGATGAATCTCAGCCTTTGATTCGATTTCTTTGCTAATTGGATAAATAGTCTTCTCAATATTTTCGACATAGGTATAGGTCGCCTCATCTATTTTAAAATCATGAATTAGGACCTCTTTTAAACTTTCTCTTGCTGATTTCAAGTAACACTCTCTTTCTGATTAACAATTGACTTTTATCATTTGTGGATCAAATTTTAGCAGCTGAAGACTCTCTTCAAGAACATCTTCAAATGATTTTTCAGGATTCATTTCAATCCAGTGAATTCGTTTATCTTTTCGAAACCAGGTCATTTGCCGTTTAGCAAAATGACGACTATCTTTTTTTAGTTTTTCAATTGCCTGATCAAGGCTTTGCTGGTTTTCAAGATAGGGCCTTAATTCTTTGTAACCGATCGCTTTCATAGAAGATAAATCCCAATTATAACCATGGTCAAGTAGCATCTTGGTTTCCTCAAGCAAACCATTTTCAACCATTTGATCGACCCGCTTATTAATTCGCTGATATAAAAACTCTCGTGGCCAGTCAAGACCAATTAATGTATAATCATAGGGAACTTCTTCTTTTTTTGATTGTTCATCAAAATAAGATTTTGCCTGTCCCGTCGCCTCATATATTTCCAGGGCCCGAATCAATCGGTTGATATTATGAGGATGAATCTTTTTAGCACTAATGGGGTCGACCTCTGTTAAGCGTTGATGGAGATATTCTCCACCAAGAACGTCTGCTTCGGCGGCCAGACGCCAGCGGACTTCCTCATTGCCAGATTTATTTTCAAAACTCCAAGGAAGGGTCATACTGTTGATGTATAAACCCGTTCCCCCAACAATTAACGGTTTTTTCTCTTTTTCAAGGATGAGGGCTATTTTTTCACTTGCTAATTTTTTAAAAACAGCAACACTAAAGTCTTCATCTGGATAAACAAAATCAATCAGATGATGGGGGATATCTTCCATTTCTTCTTTTGTTGCTTTAGCCGTTCCAATCGTCATATATTTATAGATTTGCATTGAATCAGCTGATATTATTTCACCATTAAAAGCTTTGGCAAGAGCCACGCCAAGACTCGTTTTCCCACTAGCAGTAGGACCTACTAAAACTGGAATATTTACTTTTAGTCTCTCCATATCATACCACCCGCTTAAATAATTTCATCAATTCATATTCTTTTAGTTTTAAAATAATTGGCCGACCATGAGGACAGGTAAAGGGATTATCTAAGGTCATCAATCTTTTAAGTAATTCTTTTATTTCAAATTGATGCAAAGATTGGCCCCCTTTTATGGCGGCCTTACAAGCAGCCATAATTAATCGATCTTTCAATTCTCTTGACAAAGGATTATTGCTGTCCCATTTTTCAAAGTCCTTGGTCCCATCTTCTAAAATAAAGATTTTTAAAAATTCAACATCTAAGGGTTGACCGAGTAAAATAGGCACACTTCGAACAAGTAAGGCATCACTTCCGAATACATCACAATCATAACCAATTTCTTTAAATAAAGGAATATTTCTTTCAATATCTGGCATATCTTTGGGTCTAAATTTTAGTGGAATTGGGGTCATCAGACCTTGGCAAGGAATCGTTTCACGATTGCCAAAGAGCCGCTCAAATTCATAGCTTAGAAAAGCCTCATGGGCAGCATGCTGATCGATTAGATAAATTTCATCTTCATCCTCAAGCAAAATATAAACATTAAATAATTGTCCAATTATTTTCATCCTTAAAAAATCCGGACCTGGTTTGTGATTAAGATGAGAGGAATGATTCTCGGTTTTATTGGGAATAGGATCGTTTTGATTATCAAATGAAGCTATATCGATAAAAATAGGCTCTTCTTTGTCTCTCTCATTTAAAAACTCACTCTTTTTAGAAAAATTATCGTTTGATTGATGAGAAAAATGTTTTTTTTCAAAGTCGGGAATAAAGGGTTTTGAATCTTCATTCAGGGCACATTTAGGTTGATTGGCTTCCCTATCTTTAGCCAGATCAACAATCAAATTGGCTCTTTTTAAATGATCTCTAATCCCTTGTTTAAAAAGCAGGCAAATCAAGCTTTCATTTAAGATTTTAATCTCAGTTTTAGCGGGATGGATATTAACATCGAGCATTCGCCCTGGTAAATCAATGAAGATAATGCCAAAGGGATGTTGATGCTTCATAATATAGCCCGCATAGGCATCTTCAAAAGCTTCTGATAAACGTCGATTTTTAATATAGCGATTATTAATAAAAAAAATTTGGTCTTCACTCGTCTTGCCCATCATTTGAAGATTGCCAATGGCCCCTCTTAAAATCATCGGTTTGTTTTCATAGTTAAGCGGGATCAAACAATCAGAAACTGATTGGCCATACAACAAATCAATCGTTTTAAGTAAGTTAGAGTTTCCTGGTGTACTAATAATTTCTTTCCCTCGCGAAACTAAAGCAAAGCTAACTTCCGGATGAGAAAGCACGAGTTTATTTAATAAATCACGAATGGCTAGTTCTTCTTTCAGATCTTTTTCCATATGTTTTCGTCTTGCCGGTGTATTATAAAAAAGATCTTCGATTCTAATCTCAGTTCCCTTTTGAAAAGAAGTAACTCGTTGGTGAATAAGACTGGCATTTTGAAACTCAGAAATGCTTCCGATTTCCTCATTAATCGAACGCGTGATAATCGTCACCTTTGATACCGCCGCAATACTCGAGAGTGCTTCACCGCGAAAACCAAGTGAGTCAATGGTTTGTAAGTCATCAAGCTTGGAAATTTTACTTGTGGCATGACGCTTAAAGGCTAGGGGAACATCATTATAAGCAATACCCGTGCCATTATCACGAACCATGATCATATTTTTCCCACCGCCTTCAAGATGGATCGTTATTTTTTTAGCCTTGGCATCGATGGCATTCTCAACTAGCTCTTTAACGACTGATACAGGTCGAATGATCACTTCCCCAGCGGCTATTTTGTTAATTGTATCAGGATTCAACATTTTTATTTTCATGGTTTTTATTATAACATGAAGTCTAAAAATTCTCTAATAAAATGACCAGCTTTTAAAATTTCATCGAATCATTAAATTCTAAAAGTGATCATAAAAAAACATCTTTGATGAAAGAAATTTCTTCATCAAAGATGTTTTGTATTTTTTTTTGAAACAAATAAAGAATCATTTATTTTTTCATCTGTAACTGAACACTTGAATCTTCATTTGGTTTATTGAAAACTATCTTTTGTTCGGGCAAATTAATGTCCAAGGCTTCTTTTAAGACGTCTTCAATTGAAGCAACATGGATAATCTTTAAGTCATTACGAACTTCTTTAGGAATATCTTCAACATCTTTTTTATTTTCCTTTGGCAAGAGAACTGTTGTGATCCCACTTCGATGAGCAGCAATTGTTTTTTCTTTAATCCCACCTACGGGTAGAACTTGACCACTTAGGGTGATTTCACCAGTCATTGCCAATTTAGAATCCACAGCTTTTCCAAGAATTAGCGATGCTAAAGCCGTTGTTAAGGTCACACCAGCTGAGGGACCATCTTTAGGGGTAGCCCCTGAAGGAACATGAATATGGGTATCATTTTTAAAGAAATCAAATCCATTCGTTAGTTCCCCTAGCCTTCCTCGAATGAGGCTCATGGCAATCGTGGCACTTTCTTTCATCACATCGCCAAGCTGACCAGTTAGGGTTAGTTTTCCACTACCTGGCATTAAGCTTGCTTCGGTAAAGAGAATTTCACCACCCACAGCTGTCCACGCCATCCCGGTAACAACTCCGGGCTTATTGTTTTCTCCAGCTTTTTCATGCCGTCTTGTTTTATTACCAAGAACATCACTTAGGTTTTCCTTACTTACTATAAAGGGAAGATCAACCTTATTTGAGACAATTTTTTCAGATGCTACCCTAGCGATCTTAGCTAATTGTTTGGTTAATCCTCGAACGCCAGATTCAGCCGTATATTTTTCGATGATATTTTCGATCGCTTCGGCTTCAACCTGAAGCATCTGATCATCTAAACCATGGTCCTCTAGTACCTTAGGCATTAAATGATCAATTGCAATGTGTTTTTTCTCACCATTGGTATAACTTGATAATTCGATGATTTCAGTTCGATCAAGTAGTGGACCTGGGATAGTACTTAAGTCATTAGCGGTTGCAATAAAGAATACATCCGATAAATCATAAGGAACTTCTAAATAATGATCCGAAAAGGTGCAGTTTTGTTCAGGATCTAAAACTTCAAGCAGTGCGGCTCCAGGATCTCCCTGATGAGAGACTCCCATTTTATCAATTTCATCTAAAATAAAAACAGGATTTTTGGCTTGGGCATTATTAATTGCTTTTATAATTCGGCCTGGCATTGCTCCAAGATAAGTTTTTCGATGGCCTCTGATTTCAGCCTCATCTCTTACTCCACCAAGGCTTGCCCGGACATATTGGCGATCAAGGGCTTGGGCAATGCTCTTTCCAAGACTGGTTTTTCCGGTTCCCGGTGGTCCAACAAGCAATAGAATTGAGCCTTGTTTCTCCTTTTTAAGTTTCATTACGGCTAAATGTTCAATGATACGTTTCTTAACATCATCAATGCCATAGTGGTGAGAATCAAGTGTTTTACGTGCTTGTTCAATATCAATCTCTTTGCATTCACTCTCCCAAGGAAGTTCAAGTAGTAAATCAAGATAATTCATAATCACATTACTTTCACCGCTATTAGGGGGGGAGTTCTCAAGTTTGCGAACTTCTTTTAAGGCAATTTTGCTGACATCTTTAGGCAAATTAGAATCTTCTATCCGTTTACGATAATCTGTTTCTTCTTCTGTCTCACCATCAATTTCACCAAGCTCTGCTTTAATGTTTTTTAATTGCTCTCTTAACATCACTTCTCGGTAATTTTTATCCCGACGTTGGGAATATTTTTTACTGATCTCTAATTGCAGGTGAACAGAATCTTTTTCTTTTATAATATAGTCGATAAAGCTTAAAGTTCGTTCCTTTAAGGAATCAATTTCAAGCAATGCTTGCTTATCTTTAAGTGAAATACCCATCATTGGCACGGTATAGCCCATAATTTCCTCAATAGAATGAAGACCTTCAATGATAGTAATAAAATATTCTGCTCCCTTAAAGCTATGACCAAGCTCTTTCATTAAGCCTTTAATGTAAGCGATCATTTCCTCTTCTTCATCGTGAGTGATGTCTAATATTTCATCTTGTTCGACATAAGAAGCAATAATTTGTTTTTCTTCAAAGGTAATATCATATACTTTTACACGATTAAGGGTGGTAATGTCAATAATAAAACCATTATCTGACTTCTGAATCTTATCAAATTTCATTAAGACACCAACGCGATGAAAGGAATCGGCGGTTAATTTAACTAAGCCTTTATAATCTTTTGTTGATAAACCAATGGCTAAGGTATTATTTTTTATAATCAATTCTTTTATATTCTTCCCAATTTCTTCGTTGACAAAAATACGATTAGAAATTCCAGGATAAATAACTGTTTCAGTAATTGGTATTAATGGTGCGTTTTTTATTTCCATATTATTTTTCTCCTTCTATCCCTAATGCTCAATCCGACCTTATAAGGCTCTTTTGAGTAGGGTTATAAACTGTCTGATTTCATCATCAGACAAATTCTTTTGAATCCGTTCAATTAATTTTAACTGTGTAGTTTCTTGTGTTCTGGCAATTGACTTTCCTTTGGGTGTCAAATAAATATAAAATACCCGTCGATCTTCTTGTGATCGTTCACGATAAACACAATCAAGTGTGATAAAATTATTAATGACCTCTGTTATCGTTGGTTTTGAATGATTTGTTTCTTGTGCTAATTCACTAAATGTGACCCGGTATTTTGAATCAATAATTTTAAGATAATTTATTTGTTTAATTGTTAGTGTCTGAGCCGATGAGTTTAATTTTTCAACCTGTAAAAAACTAGCTTCCAACTCCATTAAGCGTTGATAAATTTCATATAAATCATTTTTATTACATATCATGATCTCACCTTTACCAAAATTCTGTTCTAATTAGTTAGTATTAACCTAACTACTAAAGAAATTATATCTTTATTTCAATCAAAAGTCAAGAAAATCCCATTTATATCAGAATAACTTAAGGTCTTATAATTTTTGATTTTTTAAAAGAAGAACACAGTATATAATTATTGTAGGCAAAAAACAAAAAAATAGGGAAGAAGCTAAA